>CAJUGE010000054.1 GCA_910586295.1 uncultured Bacilli bacterium
CTAATAAGTTATATTTATCACAAACATCATAAAATCTTCCAAAAGCACCTTTACCATTTAAAGCAAGTTGTAGTAGTTCATAAATATGATCACTTTTTATAGTGTGTGTAAAATTCTTCATCATTCCATATTCATCTATTTCGTATCTAGTTGGTAAGCCTATTGATCTATCAAATAGCTCATCTAATTCTTCTTCAGTTATTTCTATTATATCGCCTATGTTAGACATGAATGTTTCCTTTTTTAACGGATCATAATAGTATTCAACCATATCATTAGTAAATTCTAGGCTTTCTATTATTTCGCTTAATTTTATCTTTTTATCTACCATTTTGTAATTTAACCTCCTTTTACTTCTTTACTTTTACGTCATCAGGCAATATTTCATTTAAAAGTGGCAATAATTGTTTTTCTATTTTTTCTTCGATTAAATCTATTTTTAATTTCTTTACTAAGCCTTCACAGGAATATCCTTTTTGATATACACGGTTTGCACGTTCAAATAATTTTTTCATTTTTTCTACACCATTTTTTCCTGATACACTTTTTACTTTTTTTATTTTTAAAAATTTACAAATCCCTTCTATGTCATATAGGAATACATCTTCTATGCATTTATCTGCTTTTATATGAAATACTTCACTTGCACCCATTTCTTTTAAACTTACTTCAATTTTATTTCTATCAATAGGTGGATTAACACTATCTACAAACACATCAGTATCATAGCATAAATAAACAATTATTCTATATTCTTTATATTCTGATATTATTTCCTTCTTAAACTTACTTAATAATTTGTTTTCAAACTTACATATACCTTTAATACATTTCTTTGTTATTAAATCCGCATTAAATTTTCTTATCTTATATTTTTCTTTTGTTTTGTCTAAAATTAAATTATAAAACTCTTCTTCTGTTTCGCCTTCTGTATAAATAACTATGCATTTTTTCTGTTTTTTCATAATTTACTCCACATACTGCGTTAGAGACTCGATATCTTCTTTTGTGCCACTCATAAGGTCAAATAAGTAATCCCCAACTTGTAAATCCATATCAGTAGCATCATTTGTCAATTTTTTTATAGAATCATCTTTTATCTTAGAGAAAATTGCTAGTCCGTTTTCATTAGTTAATCCTAAGTATATGTTTTTTGGCTCAAAATAATTAATCAAATGTGGAGAATGACTTGTGATAATTATTTTGGTTCTTTTTGCAAAACTTCTAAGTGCCATTAAATATCTTTGTAGAATTCTAGGATTTAATGAGTTTTCTGGTTCTTCTATACCAATCAGATTATAGTTGTGCATGTCAGCTAGTGCTAAAGTGGTAAATATTAAAAATAATTTTTGTACACCGTCTGACATGTTAAAAAAATCTATCGGACTAGCTAAATTTTTATCATATATAGTTAAAAAGTATAATTTATCCATACCATGTAAGAATTTATCCTTTGCTTTTTCTCCATTTGTGTAAATTTCTTTAATTTCTATATCTTGTATGAATGGAAAAATATCTTTTATTGTATTTATTATTAATTCATATTTATTAGGTAGGATTGATTTTAACTCACATAGTACTTCTGGTAAATTGATGTAAGTAACATCTTTTCTAAAATAATCATCTATTGAGTAATCTAATTTATCTACAATCATTCTTATTCCATTAATCTTCTTTAATATTTCTAAATAATATATTCCATCGTATGCTAATAGTTTATTAGTTATCAATTCATTATTTTCTATTGATATTGATTTATTGCAAATTGCTGATTTAGTTGGTTTATATAGAGATTCTGTATTATTCCTTGATATATATTGTGTGTATTTTTTTGATTCATCATTTTTTACTTTTAAATATTCTGTATTTATTTTACCTTTAGAATTCTCTTTTTTCCAACTAAATGAATAACCATAAATTATTTTGTAATTTTCATAAGATAATTCTAATTCAAAAAAGAAATCATTAAGCAGTATTTTTTTATTAAGTGGCATATTAGTCGTGTTTTCCATCATTTCGGCTTTAGAATGAGAAGAAATAAAGTTTATTCCAAAAAGTATAGCACTTAATGTATTAGATTTTCCATAACTGTTTACAGATAATAGACTTGTTATATCAGCAAGCTTTATGGTAAAGTTTTCGATATTTTTGAAACCACCTACAGTAATACTTTCTATTTGCATTTAAAAATCCTCCTTTAAAATATAATTCGATTATATATTATATCTGATAAATATTCAAATAATTTTTAGTTATTTCCCTAATTTTGTTAATAAAGTTCATAATTTTAGATATTCTAAATTTAGTATATTTATTTGACAATATTATGCTTACCATCTAGTAAATTCGTTCCCTTTAACTTTAAAACTATTATTTGCTATTTTAGTTAGTGGTGTATCACTGTTAGAATCTGAATAGAAGTTTTTGCAGCTTGTTATTCCTAGTTCTTTTAATCTGTTAACTTTTTCTGTGTCATGGCAGTTTTTACTTTCTAATAATCCTGTATGCTTGTTTACTTTTGTGCCTATTAGTTTGAAGTTTAATTCTTGACTCATTTTTTCTATTAGAAATTCTGGTCCTGCAGTTATTATTATGTCTGTAGGTTCTTTTTGAGATTTATAAAATTCTTTTATTTTAGATTTGTTTATTTTCCAAAAGTCGTCTATAATTTCATCAATATTATTAAAGTATTTTAAGAAACTGTAAAAGCATGATTTTAAGTATTCTTTGTCTTTTATTTTTATTATGTATAAAAGTATACTTAGTAAAAACTTGGGTAAAATTAGAAGACATTTTTTGTTTTTGTGAATGCAGTATTTAAAGAAGTCTATGCTTGAGTCTCCATCATATATTGTTCCATCAAAATCATATATATTCATTAGAACACCATCCAAAATAGAATCATTGATATTCCATATATCATGCAAAGAAGTATTAAGATTTTATCTTCAAATAATACTGTGATTGGATCTCCTTCATCATTTTTTTCTATGAATAAACAGTATTTCATGAATATTATCATTAGAAGTGGTATTGTGAAATAAAGGTATTTTATATTTTGTTCTATAGTCCATAATGAATAAAATACTATAGTTAATGTAAGAGTAAGATATTGGAATTTTTCTAAGAATGACTCATTATAGTCTTTTAATACTATACGAGATTCTTTTGTATTCATTAATTCTTTTCTGCGTTTACCTAAGCCAAGAAATAGTGAAGCATTTAATATAGTTAAAAATAACCAGCTAGATACTTCTATATCGAATAAAGAGGCCCCATAGTAAACTCTTAATATAAATCCAGAGGAAAGTAATACTATATCTATTATTGCTATATTTTTTAAGCCTAGACTATAAGCAATGTTTATTATCATGTAAGATAGCAATAAATATAATGATAAGTTAGTAATACTTTTGTTAATTATTATAGTAATGCTTAGAGATAAGATAAGCATTACTACAGCAATAAGTATTGCTGTTTGTTTTTTGACAGCACCACTTGCAAGTGGTCTATTCTTTTTTCTTGGATGGTTTTTGTCTTTTTCAATGTCTTTTATGTCATTTATTATATATATGAATGATGATATTAAAGAGAATGATAAAAAGCCTAGTATAGTTTTTACAATACTATCACTATTTAGCATTCTTGCACATATAATTGGTAAGAATATTAATATATTTTTTATCCAATGTTTTACTCTAATTAGTTTTAAATACTTCATTTTTCTTCTTCCTCTCATTTCTTTTATTACTTGTCACAATAATTTTTTTGGTCTTACAGTTTAGTCATAAATTTTATGTTAGTTTCTTTATTTTTCTTTTAAATATTTCTTCAATAGAAAAGTTAGAAAGTAAGGAAAAGTATAGAACTTACCATTGAAACCTATATTTTTATTGCATAATTTAATTCCATATTTTATGTTTTTGTAGGAATTATTATTTATCAACTTATTTAGTGAAATGGTGTTGCCATCACTAGCTTTTACTTCTACAGGAATTAGGCTGTCTAAATCTCTTAAGAAGAAATCCATTTCTAATTTTTTGCTTTCATCTTTATAAAAATAGAGTTCATATCCTCCTTTAACTAACATATCACTTACTATGTTTTCATATATTGCTCCTTTGTAAGTGTTAAAATTCCTATTATTTCTGAGGTCTTGTTGACATTCTTCGTCTAAAGAACCAATTAAAAGTCCAGTATCACCAAAATATAATCTATAATTATCATAAATACAATTTCCTTTTAATGGTAATTCTAAATCATTTAATGCATAACTTATATTTACAATACCCGCATTTTTTAACCACTCAACTACTCCAACATATTCTCTGTTTCTAGCATTCTTAGTAATCTTTGAGATTTGGAATTTCTTGTTATCTTTACCCAAAAAAACTGGAATGCTTCTATAAACATTTAATACTTTTGCTTGATCTAGACCATCTGTATATTTGGTTATGTCTTCTTCATAATCTAATAAAATTTGCTTTTGCATGTCTAAGATTCCACTATAGTTCTTATTTTCTATAAAAGTTTTAACTATAGCAGGCATTCCACCAATTACCATGTATTCTTTAAAATTTTCATTCATCGCATTCATTTGTGATTCAGTAAGTGGCGTTAAATTTTTCATACATGTGTATAAATCTGTTATTTGGCTTTCTTTATATCCTTTTGCCCATAGAAATTCTTCAAAGTCGATAGAATGCATAATATAATCAATTTTATTACCAACACTGTTAGATTCTATTTTTTTATAATTTATCCCCATTAATGAGCCTGAGCATATTACATCGAATCTGCCGTCCTCTTTAAAAGATTTTAATGAAGTAGCACAACTAGGATAGTCTTGCATTTCATCAAAGAATATTAGTGTCTCGTGAGGAATAAAATTTAAACTTCCATTTTTAAAAGTAATATTTTTTATAATTGTATCTACGTTAAATCCATTTTCAAAAATATCTTTATATTCTTCATTTAACACAAAATTTATTTCAATGAAATTTTTATAGTTATTTATTCCGAAGTTGCGTATTGCATCTGTCTTTCCAATTTGTCTTGCCCCTTTTACAATAAGTGGCATATGGTCTTTGGTGTTTTTCCACTCTACTAAAAACTTGTCTACTTTTCTTTTTAGTCTCAACATTATCACCTTCTAAAGTTATTTTATCACAAAATCCGAAAGAAATACACTCGTTTTTTCACAAAAAATTACATTTTTTTTGATACTTTATCACATTTTTTGACAATTATCATTATCTTATTATTAATAATTTAAGCTTTACTTCTATTTTTTTTATTTTTCTTATTAAAGTATTGGTTAAAATATAGTTATAAACCTTTTCTTTTTTTATTTCTCTTAAATATTTTTTCTTGTATTCTCCATTTAAATAGTTAAGCTTTAAAATTACTGCATTGCTATAGAAACTTAAAAGATATTTATCGCTTTCTGTCTGCTTTACTTTTTTAAAGAAATATAATACATCTAATGCTTTTTTATATTCTTTCTTATCATCTGTATATGATGTTATACTTGTTTCGTTCTCCCTATTATATATATAGCCACAGTAATTTATTGAACTTACTTTCTTAGCATAATTTATCATAATAGGAATCAGTCCAAAGTCTTCATGATATTTGCCTTCTTCAAATGAATATTTTTTCATGTATAATGTTTTATAAGCATATATGCATGACATTTCAAACATTGTTTTAGATTCTACTAAAGTTTTAAAGGCAAGTTTTCCATTTAACTCTCTAAACTCTATTGATTCTATTTTTGTTTTATTATTATCTTTAAAATCACTGTAAGAGAATTTAAACATATCTTCATCATTAATATTTTCATTTAATATTTTTAGTAAATCTGATTCAATGAAGTCATCACTATCTAAAAATATTATATAATCACCTTTTGATTTTTTAATGCCAACGTTTCTTGAGTAGCTAAGACCATGGTTTGTTTGTTTAATAATTTTGATTTTGGGATTGTTTTTATAATTCTTAAGTATCTCTTCACTATTGTCAGGTGATCCATCATTAATGATTATTATTTCATAGTTTTGATAATCTTGATTAATAATACTATCTATACATCTTTTTAAATATTTTTTTGTATTATATACAGGTATTATTATACTATATTTCATCATCTATTAATTCCTTTACTTTTTTTATTCTATCTTTATTTAACTTTGAGAAGTTTATCTTTTTAGTTATTGGCTTTCTCTTAATCTCTTTTTCTATTAATGAAGTCATTTTTTGAATGTCTGTAGGAATTATTTGCCCATATCCATCTTCAATTTTATAAAAGTCATCTGTAACTTTTATTGTTGTGAATATATATTTACCTAAAATATTAGCTTCGTTATATACTACAGGAAATCCTTCATAATCCGATGTAATAATTAAATAGTTAGACTGATTTAAGTATTTATAGGGATTTGTTTGTGGTCCAAGTAATAATATATTATCATGTAATTTATTTTCTTCTATAACCTTTTTAGTATTATCTTTTTCTTCACCATCACCAATTATCCAAAGCTTTATGTTTTCATTGTTTTTAATAAGTATTTTAAAGCAAGATAACAATCTAGAGATTCTTTTTTGATGTTCTTCTAATCTTCCAACATAGGCAAATATAATATCTTCTTTATTTCTTTCTATATCAATATTTTCTTTACTCTTCATAACTATTTCTTCTACATTAACTAAGTTATTTATGACTTTTGTCTTATTTTTTAAACTTGGATACTTTTCTATAAAATGTTCTTTGCTTTCATTTGAAACAAATACTATTTTTTTAAATTCTTCTATTTTTCTTGAGTTAAAGAATTCTAAAAATTCTTGTTCTTGATAAACAAATGTATAATCTGCATGTATGAAAATTGCATTATTCTTACTACATGTCTTAGATAACTTTATTGCTGAATATAAGTATGGAGTGTAGGCACAGGAAAAGTCATATTTATTTTTATGCTTTACTTTGAATATTAAACGCTTAGTAAAATTATAACATTTTCTTAATATTGATATTTTAAATGTTGAGACATGATGTTCTATAATATTCACTTTTTTTGATAAGTCTTGTTTATATATTCCTTGATTTTTTTCTAATACTAATGTTATGTCGTAAAAATCAACTAGATTGTTTAACAAGTTTACTAAAGACTTTTCTATTCCTCCTAAGTTTAAATCATAAGCAAAAAATATTATTTTTTTCATAAGCACCTCTATATAAATAATTATAGCATTTTAATAGTTTAAAAGCGAGATTATTTTTGTTTTTTTTGATATGGAAAAACATATATTTAAAAATATATGCTTATCCTATTTCTTCTAAATATAAAAACATTTCAGAAGCATGCCACATATGTGAGAGGCACACTTGTCTTTCGCAATAAAATTTTGAAAAATTGCATTCTTTTCCTGCTGTTGTACTTGAAGCTTCATATGTTAAAGGGTATATCTCGTCTAATATATATAATGCTCCATAATTTTGATAATGATACGCTGCCCAGTCTAAATATGGATATAAATCAGATTCATTAGTATTATTTATTTTGACATTATTTTTATTATACCAAGTAAGATTTGCATATCCATCGTCATATTCTGGTACTTTTAAATCTATATCAATATTATTCTTTTTTGCACCATATAATGCCAATACAGTTGGATAATACTTTTGAACCCATCCATCCACCATACCAGAAATTGTATCGTCTGGATTTTTAATTTTATTTATTTCATCTTTTATTTGAGATATCAAATCTTCTCTTTCTATTCCTACTGCACCAATTATATATAGTAATTCTCCTAAATTATCGACTTCATTTATATCTGAACTTCGAGAATTATCATAAATTTTATCTATATGCCTTACCCATTCTTCTAGTAGATTAATATTATCCGTTTTTTCTAAAACCATTGCTCCCAACATTGTATCTCTATACCATTCTGTGTCTTCATAACATATTAAATTAGGTCTTGGAGTATCTCCATCTATATTAAACAATATTTCTTGATGCAAAACTTTTAATATTTCTGAGAATTCATTATTTTCAAATTCTGGCAAATTAATATTCTTTTTCCCTTGCGAAATTATTTCTTCTTTGTTATTTTCATAAAAGAATACGCCTTTTTCATTTTCTACAAATTTGTATATGTTTTTATTATCGTCTTCGAGAATTACTGTATACTCATTAGGTACTATTAATTCTTTTTTATAATTAACTTCTTTTATTAATTCATTGGTTTTTAAATCAAATAATTTTCCATCTTTATAAACCATTTTTCTTCTATCTACCATTCCAAAATAAAATATTCCTATTTCATCTTTAGTTGCCACAAATGGTCTAATTTGAAATCTATTTTTCATTTCTTTTAATTGATTATCATAATTATTAAAATTCTCTTTATAATATTCAAATTCAGTACAATTTCCTTCACATACATTAATATCTTTGTTAATGTATGTCCAACTACAAACACATATTAAAGCTATTAATGCTATGGATGATATTTTCATTTTAATATTTTTAAATATTAAAATACATATTAATGATAACATAAGTATAATTATTAATAACGGCAGTACTCTAATATTATCTATGTGTTTAAATTTTGTGCTTAAATTAATGAATAAAGATATATTGTTATAAAATGCCAATAAAATAGTAATTATAATTATGCCATATACTACCAAATTGTTTTTTATATCATCAATTTTAAAATAATTTAGAATATAAGCTATTATTATAATTATAGAAAAATTAAAATGACATGTGTAGAGAAATGTACTTGGGTTTCCGTAGAAAAAGTGCAATCCAGAATTAAACAGATAAACACCTAATATGCCATAGTAAAATTTATGTTTATTAATATTAAATTTTGTTTTATATATATAAAAGATATTTAAGCAAATAAAACTTATAAATAAGAACATAGAAATGAGATTTGTTAAAGTTGTGTTATCAAATGATTGATACCCACCTGTTACAGGTTCTGCTAATTTAAATAGATTAAAAGAATGTCCAAAACTTCCATTTGCAAGATTTAGTATTTGATTAAATGAAAAATCTTTAGTTATATATAATTTTTCTTCACTTGTTCCTCTAAAAAAGTCTAATATATTTTGTGTAAAAAAGTTAGGTGCAGATGGCCAAATGATTTGTTGTACATTTGCTAACATAACAGATATTGCTAATGATATAAACACTATAAAGCAACATGTAAAAAATCTTTTTTGTACTTTTTTATTTAAGAATACCAAAAAGAATAGCGCTATTAGAAATTGAAAAAAGTTAGTTAGCGTAATAGCGAGACTAGTTATTCCAAATATAACTATTAAAACGTAATCCCAGTATTTTAATTCTTTATCTATTTTAAATAATGTGAAAAGCCAAAGTGCTATTAAAAATACTTGCGCAAAGATATATGTTTCTATATTGGCTGTAAAAACCATTTGTGAGAAACTAAGACCCAAAATTACTGTTAAGACAATATTTAATTTTTTCTTAATCCCTATTTTTCTTAATATCGTATGCAGCATTACTAATGACATAGCTCCTAGAATACTTTGCAGTATAATTATAGCAAGTGGTGCATCTTTTATTATAAATTTTATAAATAAAACTATTGGTTGAAATAATATTATAAACAGAGGATGAACTTGTGCTCTATAGTGGTTGTATTCTATTAATGATAAGTCTCCATAAATTCTTGGTGTATCTAAATCGAAGACTACACCCCAATAATTAAAAGTATTTAAATAATAAGTAAATATTAATCCTAAGAGAAAATATAATGTGAATGCAGAAATAAATATTATTATTTCTTTTTTATATTTTTTTATCATATAATTACCTCTTTACCTTCTAAAAATTTTTTTTATTATACCAAAAACCCCAATTTTTTTTAAGAATTTTACTAATCCTCTATACCATTTGTGATTCCACATTCTTATTTTGAAATTTTCAAATCTATTGTCAATATAACCAAACTCTTTTTTATATTCTTCGCACAAATATTGATATTTTGGAGATATTTGTGCATATTCTTTTACTATTAATTCTCTTGTCAATTCGTGATATTTTTGTAATTCTTTACCACTTTCTATTTTTTCTTTATTTGGTTTTTTATTAATTTCTTCTAATATATTATTCATATTTTTTATCATATGTTTTATAGTAAATCCATCTAAAATTCTTTTTCTGCAATTTTTTGAATAATAATTTAATTTCTTAGATACTTTAGTTAATGCTTTTACATATAAATCTATTTCTTCATCTGAATAATTATAGTTATTGATATCTTTTTCGTCTTGTATACAATCAACTATTACTCCCACTTCATCATTTATTAATTCTTTTTGGCCTCCAACATCAGAAGAAATTACAGGAACATTCATTGACAATGATTCGTAAGATGTTAAAGCAAGACCTTCTTTAATTGAACAATTTATTGTGGCATCTGATATAGAATAGATTATTTGAGTTTCAGAAAATCTTCCCATAAATTTAATATTATTTTCTAATTTGTATTCTTCTACTTTCTTTTTCATTTGCCATAACATCGGTCCATCTCCTACGATTAAAAATAAAACATTTTGATTAATTTCTGTATATTTCTTAATTACTTCCATCAAAAGTAGTGGTCTTTTTTGATTAGCAATTCTACATATATATGAAACAATGAATCTATCATTAGGAATTTCATATTTTTCTCTTAGCTCTAGTTTATTATAATTTTCTGGATTAAATTTCTTTTCATCTACTCCTATGTATATTGTTTTAACTTCATTTGGATTTCTTTTAAAATGCTCTTTTAATATATTAGTGCTTCTTCCATTACATGTCATAGTTAAATCTATTACAGAAGATACCATACTTGAGTCTCTTGAATATCCACCATTTCTATAATACCATTCTTCCATATGTATATAGTCGATAATAGGGATGTTTGGATATGTTTGTTTGAAATATGGCAAGTAAGAATAGCCAATTTCACTGTTCGAGTTCATTATTATATTAATATTTTTCTTTTCTATTATATAATTAATAAATGGAATCCAGTATTTTATATCTAAAAAAGTAGTTAGATCATAAATTGTACAATCTTTAAACTTTTGTCTTCCAATATTATTTGCTGGCTCGGTTAGTATTATTGTAACATCAAACTTCTCTTTGTCTAGTCCGTTGACAAAATCAATATTAAATTGGTCTGCTCCACCCATTATCATCCATGGAATTATGTATAAAAGATTTGTTTTATTATTTTTAGACTCTTTTATCTTGATTATATTCTCAAAATTGTCTTCTATAGTTTCCCAATTATAATCATATTTAGGATAATGAATTGCATACACTTTTTTATTTATACTTTTTATTGCCTGAGATATAATTTCTTTAGTCCTTTTTTTATTTTTTTCTGCTTTTGCTAGCTCTCCTCCAGAAGCTTTTCTTCTATACCAAAAAGTGTAATAATTCGTTTTTACAGGAAATTTTCCTTTTGAAACCATTTTTAACCAAAAGTTCCAGTCTTCGTTTATCGCTTTTTCTTTTAATCCATAGCCATTTACTTCACTAAAATCTTTTTTTCTTATCATTGCGGTTGCAACTAAGTAATTCTCTTTTTTTAATTTCTCAGAATCGAATAGAATATTCCAAGTATATTCTCTATCTTCAAAGCCAACTAAATCTCCATAAGCCCATGACGCATTTGGATTCGTTTCTAATGTCCAGTAAGCACATTCAAAGTATGTTTCTTCTATTAAATCGTCAGAATCCAAAAAGAATAAATACTTACAACTATTTGAAGATTTACTTGCGCCAAAATCTCTTGTAGCAGCTAGTCCTTCATTTTCTTTATGATACACTTTTATTCTTGAGTCTAATGATGAGATTTCCCTTAATTTTTTTAAACTTTCTTCATCTGTTGAACCGTCATCTATTATTAATAGTTCAAATAATGGAAATGTTTGGTTTAATACACATATAACTGCTTGTTCAATATAATCTTTATCATTGTAAAACGGCATTACTACTGTTATTATTGGCTCTTCTTTATTTTCATAATCTCTTTTTATCAACTTTTTTCCTGGTTCTAATGTAAAGTCAAATTTATTATTCATTTTCTGCTCCTTTTGTTTTTATTTTATTTGTTCTTTATAATATTCATCACATACTTCTTTTGGTTTCCCTATTTTAACAATTTCTCCGTGACTTAACCAGACTACTTTTGTACATATCTCTTTTATTGAATCTAAAGTGTGTGATACATAAAGAACTGTCGTTCCACCTTTTATCATTTCCATCATTTTGCTTTTACTTTTTTCCTGAAATTTAATGTCGCCTACTGAAAGGATTTCATCAACAATTAATATTTCTGGGTTAACTATGGTTGCTATAGAGAATGCAAGTTTTGCAGTCATTCCCGATGAAAAGTTTTTTACTGGAACATCTAGAAATTCTTTTAATTCTGAGAACTCTACTATTTCATCAAATTTTTCATTTATAAATTGTTTTGAATAGCCTAGAATTGAACCATTTAAGTAAATGTTTTCTCTTGCTGTTAGGTTAGCATCAAAGCCAGCACCTAGTTCTATCATAGGTGAAATTACACCGTTTACTGTAACGCTACCTTCTGTAGGTTTCATGACTCCACTTACTACTTTTAGAAGTGTGGATTTACCTGCTCCATTACTTCCTATGAGTCCTACTACTTCTCCTTTATCTATGTGAAAACTTACATCTTTTAAAGCCCAAAATTCTTCAGACTTTTTTTTCTTTTTTCCAGAAAATGTATCTACAAAGAATTGTTTTAATGAGGAATCTTTTTCTATTCCTAAATTAAATCTCATTGATACTTTGTCTATATTAATCATTTTACCTCCTTTAAATGTAGTATATAAATTTGTCTTGTTTACTCCTAAATACAAATCCACCAATTAAGAACATTCCTAGTCCCATTATTCCAATAATTATTAAATGAGTCATGTTTGGTGCTTGTCCATATAGTACTATACTTCTTGCACAGTTTATGAATTGATATAATGGATTTAGTTTCATAAGTTTTTGTAAAAAGTCTGGTAGTATTTCTACACTATAGAATACTGGTGTTAAGTAGTTCCAAAGAGTAAGAATTATACCATATATATGGAATATATCTCTTAGGAATACTGATATACACGAAAGAAGTAGTCCCATACCTGCCGCGAATAAGAATAAGCATAAGAATATATAAGGTAATAATAAGAAGTAAATGTTTATATGGCAAGTATACTGTCCTAAACCTAAATATGATAAAAGTATTATTATAAACCATGGTATAAGTGTTAATAAGAAGTCTATTCCTACAAATAAACATTTTGATATAGGGAATATGTATTTAGGTATATAAACTTTGTTGATAAGTGTGAAGTTTTCCACAACTGACGTCATAGCTGAGTTTGAAGCTCCACTAAAATAATTAAACATAATTATACCTGTCATAAGATAAACTATATAGTTTACTCCTTCTACATTAAATCTAAACATTTGTGAGAAAACTATAGTCATAACAGTCATTGTTAGTAATGGGTTCAATAGACTCCATAGTATTCCTAACACAGATCTTTTGTATTTTACTTTAAAATCTCTTGCTATTAGTTGACTCATTAAAAATGAATATTTTTTAAAGTTTGTTATCATTCCTTTTATCATTTAGTTCTCCTTTTATATAAAGATTATATCTTGTTTTGTATGTTATTTCAACATTTTATAAATTCGTGTATAGCTTTACTAATTTTCTATGGCTTTGTATTATTCTTTTTAAGAATGGTCTACTTAGCATGTATTCACATTCTCTCCAATTGTCAAATGTGTTATCTAGTAGGTCATATGCTTTGTCTATAAATTCTAATCTTTTTGTTTTATCTTTTAATTTCTTTGTTTTTAATGAGTATATTGTTAATATTTTTGTATATAATCCTTCTAATAGTATTATGTTCACATGATGTTTTAGTAATTCAAGTATTTCAAATATATCAAATATTCTTTCATCTACTGTTGTTTGTTCACTTTTGGAATGAATATGATAGTTATACAGCGCGTCTGATACTCTTGAGATTTTATTTGCAGATGAGATATAGCCCAATACAAATGGTACATCTTCATATTTTAAATTAGTAGGAAAAGTAAGTTTATTTTTTATTATTATGTCTCGTTTATATAGTTTATTGCAAGGACCATAGTCAAATTTGGCTAAGTTGTTCTTTATTTCTTCTCTTCCTATATTTTTGTGTGGAAAGTCTTCTCTAATTATTTCTTCTTTTTTTTCTTCATGTATTTCTCTAATACCACATATTGATAAGTCACTTTTTTCGTATTCTATGCTATTTACTAATTCTTCTATAAATTCTTTTTTTATTGTATCATCACTATCTATGAATGATATATAATCACCAATCGATGCATTGATACCAGTATTTCTTGCTGTGCCTAAGCTTTTACTGTCTAATTTAATAACTTTTATTTGAGGCTCGTATGACTTTAATATTTCTAAGCTGTCGTCTGTACTTCCGTTTTCTACTGTTATTACTTCAATATTCTTGTATGTTTGATTTAGTATACTATCTAAACATCTTTTTAAATATTTACTACTATTGTGAACTGGTACTACTATGCTTACTAATTTTGTCATCTTTACACTCTCCTAAAGATATTATAGCATATCTAAGTTAAAAGTAAAAATTTATTTTGGATGGTAAGTGTGAATCATTATTCGTATAGAAGTTGATATTGTTTTATGTTACAGTGATATCTAAGAAAGAAGTGATGTACATGAAAAGACTAGAAGATTATAAATCTGGAACTTATATAACTGTAAATGATTATAAGTCATTTCTGCCAAGCTTTATAAACGATGAGTGGATATGGAACGACAGTGAGCTAAACTCTCTCTTAGCAAAAGCGAATTTAGAATTAGGAATTTTAAACGGTTTTGCTTTGTAAATTTCTAATTTAGATATCTTTATTCAAATGCACGTAAAAGTTGATGCTAATAAGTCTAGTAAAATAGAAGGCACAAAACTACAATAGATGAAGATTTATCAGATGTTCTAGATATTAACCCAGAAAAAGAGATGATTGGCAAGAAGTTAAGAATTATGTTGAAGCGATAAATTATGGTTTTAGGCGTATAAACGAAATACCTATCAGTACAAGATTAATAAAAGAGCTTCATAAAATACTTTTGCAGGACGTTCGTGGGGAGCATAAAAGTCCTGGAGAATATAGAACAAATCAAAATTGGATTGGTGGGAGTAAACCAAGTAATGCTATGTACATCCCACCTATACCATCAGAGATTGGAAATGAATTATCATATTTGGAAAAATTTATAAATAATGAAAAGATTAATATGCCTGAGTTAATTAAGATTACAATGATTCATTACTAATTTGAATTTATTCATCCTTTTTTAGATGGTAATGGTAGAACTGGAAGAATTTTAATTCCATTATATTTAATGAATAAAGGATTAATAACTAAACCATATTTTTATATTTCAGATTATATTGAGAATCATAAAAATTCTTATTATGATTTTCTAAATAGAGTTAGAACTAATAATGATATTATATCTTGGATTAAGTTTTTTCTAGAAGCTACAATTGAGACAGCTAAAAATGCGAGAAAAAAATTTGAGAATGTTTTGACTTTTACAACCGAAATGAGTAAAATTGCATTAGACTTGAATGTTCGTCCTGAAAATGCTATGAAAGTTATAGAGATTTTATATCAAGAACCTATTATTAGCAGAAAAATGTTACTGGAGAAGAGTGGTCTTAAAGAAACCACCTTAAAATCAGTAATAAATTCTTTAGTCGCTAAGGGATTATTAGTGGAGACAACAGGATATAGTAGAAATCAGATATTTTCTTTTAATAAATACATTAGTTTATTTAGAGATTAGAAAAATTTATAGGTCGGATTTTTTTACTTTTCCGACCTATAATTTATTAAGTACATTATCATTTAATATCTCATTCATGTAATAATCCGATTTTTTTAGTAGCTCGTAGTTGAATTTGGTTTTTCCCATACTTTCTATTAGTGTTTCTTTTCCAGAAAATAGATTAATTCCAAATCCTAATTGTTCTCCATCAACTTTTGCACCTAAACTTGCTAAGATAGTTGGATACATATCAAGTGATGAAAACTCTCTATTTTTGTTAAAGTTTGTTTTTACAGGTGTGTTTACAAAGGCATTATATATTGTTCTTGTGTAATCTTTATGTTTAGCATAATAACCACTTTGCATTGTTAGATGGTCTCCGATTAAGACTATAGTTGTATTTTCATAGAAATCTTGTTTTTTTATCCAATTTAGGAAATCATTTACCATTTTTGAAGAACAAGCGTATACATTTGACATTTGGTCATCAAATGGGGTGTCACAATTTTCATTAAGATAACCATCTTTAAAATGAGTATCCATAGTGTACATGGTTACTGCGAATGGTTTATTTTCTTTTGATATTTCTAGTATTTCTTTTTTAGAATACTCGAATAGTTTAGAGTCTTCATAGCCCCACCAAACAAAATAGTTCTTAGGTATATATTCTTTTTTCTTAGCAGTTTGTATATCAAATAATTTGTAATCTCCATGTTGTTTATAATATTTTTTTGTTCCACCAAATTTTATGTTAGATCCCTGTATTACTTCTAAATTATAGCCTTCGCTTTTTAATACATCTCCTAAAGTTCTAACGTTCGGCATGAATTTATCTACTTTGCTATATTTATTTTTTATTTGAGCTAGTAGAGGTGTGCCAGATGTTGATGCGACTGTACCAGCAATAGTCCATGATGTTAAAGTTAAATTGTAGCCTCCACCTAGTTTTTCAGTGTTTGAAAAGTTAAGATTTTCTAAAGCTATGTTCTCTAATTCTGGTATTCTAGATTCTTCGAATGCTCCACCATTCTTTTGAGACACTAATGAGCTTTCCATACTTTCTAAATATATTAATATTAGATTTCTCTTTTCATTTGGAAAAGTTATTTTTACATTATTTGTATTTACATAATGCGTTTCATAAATCTTGCTTAGTTTAGCACTTGCTTCTATATATTCATCTATTCTTACAACCTTTAATAAAATGACTATACTAAGTAATAAAATTATAATTGAATAAAGAAGTTTATGCTTATTAAAATACGTAGGATATACTTTCAAAGTATTTGATTTAATTTTGATACTTATATCCTTTTTCTTATAATGCGTAATTGGTACTAATAATATTATTAGCACTAGCACAAATGCTAGTAAGCAGGTTTTTATTCCCTCTATAATTATATCCCAACTTGAACCAGTTTGGTCACTTGTAAAATAATATATTAGTTCATAGAAATTAACTTCTTTAAGTACTTTTAAAATATAATATATCAAGCATATTAAAATATCAGATAATACTAAGATTATATATGGTATACTTTTTAATAATTTATTTTGTTTCCTATTATTCTTTTTCATAATTACTTCAACTTAATTATTGTTTACTACTCACTTCCTTAGAAACAATTATACATACAAACTTTATTTTATACAATCAATTTTAGGTTACAATTTTGTTATTTTAAGGTGCGTTTGTTAGATATGTAGAGGAATTATTGTTTTCTTTTTAGAATACATAAAGTTTTAATAAACATATTATTATGGCTAGCACTCCTAGTATAGAAAGAATAGCTTTTTCTCTAGAAGTAGGTTTTTTTAGTTTTATTGGTGTTATATAAAGCATTCCCATTATTAATAATACTGCAGGGAAAATTATATAATTATATTTTTTTGATATTAGAAATGTTACGAAGTATACAAGAGGGATTACTATTGCACTTGCAGTTATGGGTATTCCTATAAATTCATTTTTCACTTTCTTTTTAGTTGTTGTTAACATGTTAAAGTATGCTAGTCTTATTACTCCACATACGCAAAAGAATACACATATTATGTATGTTAAAACGTTATCATGTGATATGTTAAGTGTAATCATCATTGGAAGTACACCAAAGCTTATTGCATCACTAAGCGAGTCTAATTCTATTCCATATATTTCTTGGTCTTTTAGACTTCTAAATCTTCTTGCGACTACTCCATCAAATGCGTCACAAATTGCTGCTAAGATTAAACAAAATATTGAATATGTAGTTCTCATATTAAAAGCACTTATTATTCCTAAGATAGCAAAACTTGTTCCTGTCATAGTTACCCAATCACATTTTCTATAAACTCCTATAAATTTTTTCATACTTCACACCGCTTTCTTGTGTTATATTATATCACAGTTTAAGGTTTTTTGTGTTTTTATAGTATAACTTTGTGTAAATTCTTATTTTTATCTATTTATTATATTGGCAAAATGTTCAATAATTAAAAAGCACTTCTTTAAAGTACTTATTGTTTTGATATCAAAAATTTTAACATTTCTTCTTTATCTTTTTTATTCATTATTATATCACTTATCAAATCTACTACTTCCATTTTGACATGTTCTCTTTTTATAAGTTCTTTTATTGATTTTAGTGTATATAATCCTTCTACAGTTGTGTGTTCTGCATATTTTTCTGCTTCTTTTAGTTTTCCTTCTCCTATTAATTTTCCAAAAGTGAAATTTCTACTATTAGTGCTTGTGCAAGTCATTAGAATGTCTCCAAAGCCTGCGAATGATAGTATTGTCTTTTTGTTTCCTCCTAGGGCATCTATTAGCTCTTTTATGTCGTTTAATGCTTCTGTAAGAAATAGTGCTTTTGTAGAATCGGTTACTTTCATTCCATTTAGCATTCCAGAAGCTATAGCCATTACATTTTTGATTGCACCACATACTTCTATCCCAAGAATATCTGGTGTTTCTCTTAGTTTTATGTTTTCATTTTCTATTAAAGTTTTTACTATATTTTTTGTCCTTACGTTTGTTACACCTAGTGACAATCCGATTGGCACTTCTGAAATAATATCAACTGCAAATGATGGTCCAGAAATTACTGCGATTTTATTTGTGTTTACGTTTCTTTCTACTACTTCTGTTACAAAATCACATGTTCCTTGTTCGATTCCTTTAGTCGCTATTAATAGATGTGATGTGCTTCTTAAATGTTTAGAGAGTTTTACTGTTACATCATTTAATGCATGAGCTGGTACTGCTATGACGATTAATGAACTTTTCTTAGTAGCAGTTTCTAGGTTAGAAGTTATTTTTATTTTTTTTGGTATTACATAGTCTTTTAATTTGTCACTCTTTCTAGTTATTTTTAAAGTAGTCGCGTCATTTTTACTGTGAGCCCATACTGTTACTTCATGACCATTTTTATTAAAAATACTTGCCAGTGCTAAGCCAAATGCACCTGCACCTAGTACACATACTTTCATTTTTTCTCCTTTTTATTATGATTAAATAATACATTGGTTTTAAATATTAGATATAAGAATATAAACATCAATAGAATATAGAATATTATCATTTCTTTTTTGTATCCTAAAGCGTAGAATATAGTTATTAAACTAAATACTATATTTATTGCATAGATTACCATTATTGTATTTCTTTTACTAAATCTTTTTAGTAGTTGATGGTGGATGTGTTCTTTATCTGCTTCTCCAATAGGCTTTTTGTTTATAAGTCGTCTTATTATTGCAAATAAAGTGTCTGTGATAGGTAATAATAACAATATCAAAGGTATTAATAGTGAAGTGAATGTTACAGTTTTGAATCCAAGTAACATTATTACACTTATCATTAATCCTAGGAATGTACTTCCTGTGTCTCCCATGAATATTTTAGCAGGTGGGAAGTTGTGTATTAAGAATCCCATAGTAGAACCTAACATTATAAAAGATAGTATTATATCTAGACCACCAAGATTGTTTAGTATGAGCGCTATTATTCCTATAGTCAGAAAGTAAATCGAACTTATTCCTGCACAGAGTCCGTCTAGTCCATCAATTAGATTAATTGCATTTATAGTAGCTATTATTATTAGCATTGTAATGTAAGGTCCTAATCTACCAAAGTAAAGTTCATATTGAAACATGTCAATTCTATTTAGGCTAAGACCACCGTAGAATACTACTATACCTGCGACTGCTATGTGAACAAGAAATTTATATTTTGCTTTTATTGGTTTTATATCATCAAATATTCCAAGTAATAAGATTAGGAAAGATGCCATTAATATAGATATCATTAATGTATTTTCTTCTCCAAATAGCATATATCCTAGTAAAAATGCTAGGAATATTCCTATACCACCCAGTAATGGAGTCGGATTTTTGTGGGCACTCCTTGCATTTGGAACATCGATTGCTCCTATATAAGTAGCTATTTTTCTTGCTAAATATACAAAGATAAATGATGATAAGAATGTTACTATTACTATTAAAAATACATTGTGACCATTGACATTAAAATTCATTACTACACCTTCTTTATTTTATTATACTTTATTTTTTATTATATTTATAGTTTTTTCTAGTTATTCTTGTTTGGCAAATCCTAAAATGTCCACTCTTGAACCCATAAGATTGTATTTTTCATATTTTTCTTTATCGTCTAAGTTGTTTACTACTTGGATGTTAGGATGTTTGTCATAGATGTTGTAGACTGCCCCTGAAAATTCTGGTACTTCTAGTATTAGCTTTGTTTCACTAACTAGTCCATTAAGTTTAGAAAAACTAGAATCTACTGTAAATTTTTGAGTTATAATATTAAGAAAAGCTGGACCTAAGATTAAAATAGAATTTAGTGTTAGAATAATTACTATAATATTAGTCATAAGTTTTTTTCTTCTTTCCTCTATATTTATGTTTTTCAATGATATGATTGGCACGACTGAAATTAAGTAAATTTGAGGTAGATATCTGGCCCACCAAGAATCTTCTAGTATTATTATTAAGAACATAGTGGCTAATATAGGAAGAATATAAATAGATATTGGTTTCTTTTCTTTTTTTAATTTTATTATCGTGTAAATTATTAACAGTGTAGATATTATTAGTATGCCACTAAATAGTACTCCAAATCCGCCTAATCTTACATCTGGCCCGATAAAATATTTTAATTCTTCTAGTTTAAATGTGAATGGCATTTTTAGTTTGTAAGAATTTTCTTCTTTTTCCATGCTATTATGTGTTTCTGAAAAATTAGCTATAAAGAATTTTTTTAATACTCCCTTGCTTCTTAATTCTTCTGGTGTGTTATTAGTCATTATATCAACTTTGTTTTCTCCAAATAATGGATAAAATGGATGGGAAGAAGTTTTAATGTTTTTTGGATATGTAGATAATCCAATTAGAAATACTCCTATTATTAGAGATGTTATTCCTATTATTGTTATATTTTTTAGATGTTCTTTTCTTTTTTGTTTGTTGAACAATATAAATGAATAGTAAAATAATGAATATATTCCTGCATAAACAAATCCTGTGAACTTTATGTTAATGAGTAATACTAGAGTTAAAAAATATAGTCCATAAGAATATTTCTGGTTTATTGTTTTTTCTTTGCTTATGACTAAAGTTAGAGATATTATCATTAATATTAAAAAGTTTCCTAATAATCCATCATTATAAAATGTGCCTAGTTGGCATATAGTTATAGGATTAAAAGATATTAATAGAGATAGTAAAATGCTTAATCTATTTTTAAATTTTGATTTTAGTAATGCAAAGCATATTAGAAAAGTTGCAGTTATAGTTATTAAATAAATGCTTTTTCCTGATTCTATATTATTAGTTAGTGAATATATATTTGCAGCATACATATCATATCCTTTGGCGTAGTGATTGTTCCATGTTTCATATGTATTGATTAGTTCTATTTGGTTTGAATCATTACTGTTAAATTCACTAATAGTTTCGTAAACTGGATTCCAACCATTTTTTAATTCTCCTACCGCAGTTTTATGATAAGTATTCCCATCATATGTGGTGTCATATATTTGTCCACTTATTAATATACTAGTTATTATTACAAGAGTTAGTGCAAATATATTTATTATTTTTTCTTTAGTTATGTATTTCTCTTTTTTCATGATTAGTGTATATATTACAATAGTGAGTATAAAAGATAATATAGCATTTATTAATGAAATTGATGTTTTAAATAGAAATAGCAAAGAAGTTATCAAGAGATTATTAAATATAAATAGGATTAGCATTAAACCTAGTATGTAAATCTTTTTATGTTTCATATAGACTCCTCTTTCTTTAGAATCTGGTTATGAATAATTACTAATAAGAGACTTATGAATATGCTAGCTTGAGGTGTAATGAAAATGTGTCCTTGAAATAGTGCGATTAAAAATATTAGTAAAAGTGTTCCTAAGTTGTTGACGTTTTCAAAATTTAGCTTTGTATTTTTTATTATTTTAATTAGTATATAAATTACTGGTGTGAAATACACTATAAATCCAATTATTCCTTCTTTGTAAAGTATGTCAAAATAATCTATCTCTATTACTTTATATTTAGTTTCATCAAATTCATAGCTTTCTATATAGCCTATTCCAAATATTTTTTCTAAAGTGTGAGATTTTTTATAATACTTTCTAGTTTCTTCTTCGTTTTGTAATCTTGTGCTAAATATAAAATGGTCTATAAATCCTTTTATACTATCATCAATATGTTTTTCTCTTATGTACGTTAGATGGGTTTGTAAGTTTTTATAAAAGTTAGTTTTAGGCACGACAAGAATAGATATTACTGTCATCATTAAGAGTATTATTGGTATAAATATTAGTTTTTTGCTTTTGGCCTTTATTAGAGTATAAATATAGTATAGAAAGTTTATTCCAATTATTATGGTTAATCCTAATACTGGAGTTTTTGTGCCGATTGTAAATATTATATAGATTAACATTATTAATAGAGTGAATATAAAAGTTTTAGTGTATTTTTTTAATTCTGGAATTAAAGCGCTAAATAATATTATGATTATGGAACCTAGGACATTTGCAGAGTAAAACCAACCTACTTTTCCTATTTTGCTGTTACTATAGCTTTCATATGATATATTTAATATTCCAGGAATAAATGTTAATAATACATATAACATTAATATGTTTTTTATGTGCTTCTTATCTACATTTTTATTTTTCCATATGACTAGAAATGATAGGACTATAAACACAAAGTAGTATGTATTCAAAGTCATTTTAAGTTCAAAAGTAAGGAAAGAAATGCCTTTATAAATATATATCGTTGTCATGTGCATGAATAATACAGTTATTAGTATTCCAAGATATGATATTATTTTCTTTTTGTTTTCATATTTTGCTATTAGTAAGTATAAAATCATAAAGAACATAAATGCGATTCTTATGGTAGATGTTATGTAATTTGTTAAGTTGTTTCTTATTAAATAAGATGCTAGTATGTCTAAAAATGGTTGTATGTATAAGAAGATTATTACTATATTTGGAGTGAAATTTTCTATTTTATCTTGTATTTTTTTCTTCATTAAATACCCTCCATATACCTTCTATGTCTTCTTCCATTAATAATTTCGAATTTTCTTTTTCTCTTTTTATTATTAATTCTTCAAATGTGCATATTTTTCTTGCTGGATTTCCTGCGACTACCGAATTGTTTTCTACGTCTTTTGTCACTATGCTACCTGCAGCGATTACAACATTAGTGCCTACCTTTACATTAGGAAGTATTGTAGAATTAGAGCCAATAAATACATTATCTCCAATTTCAATTGGCTTTGCATAATAATTATAGTATTTTCCATTGTTTAGAAAGTTTAGAGTCCTATATATTAAATCATGGTTTATAAATGTTACATTACTTGCTACAGTGACGTTGTTTCCAAACTTTATGAGTTTTGGATCACTTGGCAGGATTCTTGGTTGAAAGAAAAAATTTGAGCCTACACTATAAAAAAGATTTTTCTTTTTTATATATTCTGTTCTTTTTATTCCATCAAAAATTAAATATACTCTCATTCTTATTAATTGTTTTTTTACATAGCTTTTCATTAAGGTATCACCTATTATGATTATATCATGTATTTGCTTATAGGCGCAACTGTAAGGTTTTTTAACCTAAAATAAAATCCAAAGTGCCCGTATTTTTCATAATGGGCAGTTAATCTTTTACAATGTGATAAAATGAATCCGTTGCTTGTGGAGATAAGGCAATGCTGAGGAGCAACCTGAGCACATAAGCAATGTTATACGGAAAA
>CAJUGE010000055.1 GCA_910586295.1 uncultured Bacilli bacterium
ATTTTTCCATACAAGTGGTAGTATACCACACTTTATAAAAAATTCAATTTTTTTGTGTTTCTTTAACGTTTTATATGGGCAATTACTTCTTAAAAAGGAAGATAAAGTAAATACTCGGGCACTTTCAATTTAATTCAAGCATGAACTTAAAATCCTGAAATACTTACCTGTCCAGAATTTCCATTATAAACTGTTCCATCACTATCTCTAACTTCAAAATCCGCACTATAAACACCATTACCAAACCCTGTCACGAAAATCTCTCTACTTGACGTATTTGTAGTCTCGGCAATTTTAACTCCATCTTTATATAATTTTATATAATAGTAAGTATAAGTTTTACTTCCTCCACTTGCATTCACTTCCGCAAAAATTCCTCTATAAGCCCCATTACTTGTAACTCTACTACTTATTCCTATACTAGCAGTTGCTGTTAATGGAGCTGTAATAACATTTACATTACAACTAGTCTGATATCCGCCATCATTTGTAGTAACAGTTATAACAGCACTTCCAGCACCTAAAGCAGTTACAACACCACTAGAAGAAACACTAACAACACTAGGATTACTACTTGACCAAGAAACACCAATATTATCTGAATTACTTGGATTAACACTAGCAATTAATTGATATGTTCCTTTTCTTTCTATTTCTAAATTAGTTTTATTTAAAGTCACTCCACTAACTCTTACAGGCTCTCTTCCACCATATACTGTTACAGTAATACTTTTAGAAAATTTTCCATCTTTAGTAGTAGCAGTCAATATTGTAGTTCCATTAGAAACACCAGTCACTTGTATACGACTAAGTCTTCCATTTTCAGTATTCTCATCATATCCATAATTCTTTATTGTCGCAACTGATGGATTAGAATTAGTCCAATCAACACCTTGCATAGAAGCATTATTAGGTGAAACATAAGAACTAATTACAAAACGCTCTCCAACCTTAACTTTTTCACTATCTTTATCTAAATCAAGTGAATATACTGGTATATTTGCTGGAGTCTTTGAAAATTCAACAGTTCTACCATTTTTAGACAAATATAATTTACCATTTTTAAGTTTAACAGAATACTCTCTTTCAAAATAACCGAGACTAGTTCTCTCACTATAACCATTTACAAGTTCATTTGTACAAGTTCCACTAATACAACTATAATATAAAGTATTTTTATCAATACCTTTAAATCTATATGAAATTTCATGCTCATCAGTAAAATCATAATATCGATAATCAGCAAGTTCAACAGTAGCATTATTGCTATTTTTAGCATACCATACACCACTCAAATCACTATACGGAATAGTTGGATCATAATAATCAGCAGGATGACAATATGTATTAGTAAGAGTCCCCATAAAACATTTTAACTCTTTAGAAGTACTCTTCTCATAAATACAACTATATAATTTCACTGTACCTAATCCATTAAACCATATATAACCTTCTGAATCAATACTAGCAACCTCATCATTAGAACTCTTATATCTTATCTCACAACCTCCACTATAATACCATCTAGGATTAAACATAACATCATAACTCATTCTAATTACACCAAATTCGTCATCAGAAAGCGAAGTCGAATAATTATCTGTACCATAACCATTTAAACCATATTCACACTTTCCAACTTTAACAGGAACATTATCTATATTAGTATGAGAATTATTATTACTATTTGAATTATTATCTTTAACCCAAATAGCTATAAAGGTTGCATTCTCATTTATAGGACTATCAAAATTATATTGTTCTCCATTATAACTCCATCCACTAAATCTATAACCATCTCTAGTAGGATTAACAGGCGGATTTAATATATCTCCTTTTACTAATTCAATATCATCAATCTCTGTTCCACCATCACTATTAAAATGAACTACTACAACTTCAGTTCCTTCTATAATATTCCATTTAGCTTTCAACGTAATATCTTTAGTTACTTTATAACTATCAAAATCAAATTCTTTGTCGTCTAAAAACCAATCTAAAAAAGTAAAACCGTTCTTAGTAGGATTTTCTGGTCTTTTAACATTATTTCCTTCAATTACTCTCTGAGACATAACACTACTACCACCATTAGACTCAAATAAAACCAAATATGATTTTTCTAACTCTTCATTACTTTTAGCATTTAAAATAAAGAATAAACTAACAACAACTAATATAAATAATAAAATAGATGTTATCACAATATTTCTCTTAACTTTAAAAAAATCTTTAACTTTTTTCATAAACAACCCTCATCTCTAATTACCTATTTTCAAATTAAAATGATATTATAAATTCTCACTTTTAATTTGTTTTTTACATCAATTAATCACTTTACTAACTAAGATTATACCATATTTAAGTACAAAACACAATAAAAGAGAGAAAGTCATCATTCTCCCTTTATCTTAAGTACTGATTTGCTTTCTAGATTAATACTTTTTAATAATTTATTAACTTCACTAAAGGTTATACTTTTAATAATATTATCTCTATCATTAATAACTTTATTATAAGTAAATACTTCACTTGCTATCCTATCTTCAACATCCAAAATATTTTCAAAAGACAAAATCAAAGTACTAAGTTTTGCACGTTTCTTTCTCTCAAGCGCTTCTTCATCCATATTTAACTTATTAATATACTTATCAATTATCTCAAGAAAAACATCTATCTCATTAGTACTAGCTTTAAAATAAATCAAAAAGTATCCATCACTATTTTCAAAGCCCCAGTTAAATCTTTTAATACCTTTCTTATTGAGTTCTTCATAAGCTTCCCCAGAAAGCCCAAAAACATTTCCCAAAACCATACTTAAAATAGACTTTTGCTTTACATCAAGCATATCTTTTAACATCTTACTCTTATATCCAACAATTACTTTAGATTCATTAACTGGCATAGAAATTTCTTCATAAGGAGTAATAACAATCTCTTTTTCCCTAGCTTTAATAACTTTAGGCTTATCACTAGTTACTTTAATATCTTTAGTATAATTGGTAATAAAACTTATAACTTCTTCCTCATTAAAGTCCCCACTTACTATTACAAACATATTATCTATTCTATAAAAATCTCTATAAAGCCTTCTAAGTTCATTTCCACATACACTCTTTATTCCATCTCTTGTACCCAAAACAGGAAATCTCTTAGAAGAATCCGTAAATATATTCTCACTCAAATTATTATGAAGTATAAAATAAGGATCATCAAAATACATATCATACTCTTCTAAAATAATACCTCTTTCATTCTCTACATCTTCATCTTTAATATCCGCCTTAAAAACACGGTCAAATAGCAGTTCTATATTTTCTATAATATTTTCATGTCCAAAAATATTATAATTCGTACCATTATAAGTTGTATATGCATTAGCCATAGAACCAAATTCACTTATCTTATCTGCCGCATCTTTATTTTTAGAAAAATCCATTACTCTGTGTTCTAAAAAATGTGCACTTCCCTTAGTAACTTCATAAGTTTTATTACCTTTCTTATATTTCATAACATCAGCCCCAAAACGAGTAGAAACAGTAACATAGAAATTTTTAGTTTTATTTGTTTTATATAAATACACTCTAAGTCCATTAGGAAGTTTATAATAATTTACTATCTCATCATAATTAAAATCAATTTTTTTCATTTACACCCTCCAGTAAAAACACATAACTAAGTCTTACCTTCTTAGCAAGTTCACATATCTCATCTACTGTTACATCTTTAACTTTAAGTCTTCTTTCTTCAATACTAGGTATATTAGTAAATTCATTCATAAAATAATAAGTCATAATTTTATTCATATTATCATAAAAGTCGTTCTGCGCTATCTCTATGGTCTTTTTCGCATTAACTATATTTGTCTCTATTACTTTTTTATCTTCCATATTTCTTAAAGATTCATCTATAATACTCAATGTTTTTTCATAATTCTTTTTATTTATTCCAGACTCTATTTCTATTGTATCAGTAAATCTATTGATATAACTTCCTACATGATAACATAATGAATTCTTTTCTCTAACATTCATAAATAACACAGAATTGTTCATACTTCCCAAAATAGTATTATATAAAATCAATCTATAGTTTCTTTCTTCTTCAGTAAGATTATCAATAGTACATCCAACAAACAAACTAGACTGCATAATTTGCATACTTTCTTTTTCTTCTAATTTTTCTTTCTTCTTTATTTTATAATATAAGTCTTTATTTGTTTTATCATTTTGTTTAACATCTTTCATAACAAAAGATATTTCTTTTTGTATATCTAAATTTTCAAAATCACCACAAACTAAAATATCTACTTTATAATCAGTAAACAAACCCTTATATATTTGATATAACTCTTTATTTTCTAAATTTTCAAATAATTTTATATTCTTATAATTATTCTCAGCATACACTGTTCCACTTAAAAATTTTTCTTCAAACTTAAGTCTTCCATAAGTATCAGGAGAATCTTTAACATTAAGAATAGATTTTATCAAATTATCTTTTTCTATCTCGAAAACCTCACCATTAAATTGTTCATCTTCTATTTTAGGATTAAAAAGTATCTCTCTTAACATTTCACAAGAGTCATGTAACAAAGTATCTTCTGTATACTTAGGATTAACTATACCCATATTAATTTCAAAAGTCATATTTTTACTTAAACAAAAGAAAGTTGACGTCAAACTAGTTCTATACAAGCTCTCTAATTTTTTATTTATATCTTTTATTCTCCTGTATTTCTTAGTTCCATTAAAAGGTAATATCCTCTCTAATAACTTTAAATATGCTCCTGTATTTTTTTCATAAGACTTAGTAAATCTTACTGAAATATTTATTTGCTTAAACCTAGTAGTATTTATCAAGTGCAAAGTGTAGTTATCGTTCACTTGCTTTTTATAGTCTATCATAAAACACCTCTAGATTTTATTATAACCTATTTTTGGTAATTTATATATACTTTTTCCATAGAAATTTTATTAAACAAAAATGACTTCATATTAGATTGTGATGAATATGAAGTTGATGCGAAACAGTAATCACAACTTTAACATTAACACTTTAAATGAATTGAAAAATAATATAAAATAAGAAAAAAATAAAAACCCCAAAATACGGGGATTAATTTCTATTTGGTGGAGCTGAGGGGTAGCGAGCCCCTGTCCAAGATACTTACCATATAGACGTGTACAAGTTTAGTTGGTTTATTATTTCAAATAGCACCTAGGAGAGCCAACATTCCAGTGCTATTCTAAGTTTAGTAATTATTCATTATATTCCCTAAACAAGAATGTAATATAGTTCACTTTTATGAGTCTGAACACTTCTCTCGTGAACAAAGAAAAGGTCAAACTGATACCTGCCAATTAATTAGGCAAAAGAAGGTACCATATTGTAATTATCGTTTCCGATTATTTAATTTGTGGATTTAAAGTATCCCTACTACTTGCATCCATACAATAGATATATCCTGTCGAAAGCAATACAGCCCCAGGTACAATAAATTATACCATTTAAGATTTTAACTGTCAAATCTAATTCGCTTATTTCTTACTATTTATTTTTTGATAATATTCTATTATTCCTTCATTATAATATGACAATATTCCTTCTGGTAAAATTATTGTTCTTTCTATACCTAGATAATTTGTAAAATCTGGATTATGTGAAACTATTAACATACTTCCTTCAAATTCTTTAAATACTTCAGCGATTATTTTTGCTGTTTCAGGATCTAAATGATTAGTAGGCTCATCTAACACTAAAAAGTTTGAACCACTCACTGATAATTTAGCTAATGCTACACGAGCTCGCTCTCCAGGAGATAAAACTTCTATTTTTTTAAATACTTCATCCCCAAAAAATAGAAATCTTCCCAATACATTTCTAAGCTTCTTTTCATTTAGATTTAATTCTTTAAAGTTATCTATAATAGATTTATTCATATCAAGCCCATCTAATTCCTGTGCATAATATCCTATATCAGTTTTATTACTTATATAAATTTCTCCAGAGTCTTTTTCAAGTTCTCCAACTACAAGCTTAAGAAGAGTTGATTTACCTACCCCATTTTCTCCAACGATTAAGAATTTTTCACCTCGGTAAATATCGAAGCTTAAGTCTTCTATCAAGTCTTCATTCCTTTCTTTATTATAACTAAAACAAAGTTTTTTTATTTGAAGTGGAATAGCATCACTTTCTCTATTCATTTCAATATTGAATTTAACATTTTTAGGAGGTGCTACTATTTTGATTTTTTCCTTCATTAATTTTTCTAGCTTTTTCTCTCTATCTTGTGCCATTCTTTTTCTTTTGCCTGATGAATTAGAATATAATAACACTATATCTCTAAGTTTCTTTTCTTCTCTTTCTTGTATTTCTGCTTGTCTCAATAAATTCTCTTCTCTAGTTTTTTGAAGTTTTTTAAAATTCGAATAGTTACCTTTAAATAATTCAAAAGTTTTATTCATTTTATCTATATACAAAGTATTATCTGTCACTTCGTCTAAAAACTTTGTATCATGAGATATGATAAATACACTTCCATGATAATTTTTTAAATAGTTTGTTATATATTCTTTACTTTCTTCATCTAAATGGTTTGTTGGTTCGTCTAATAAAATCACATCTGGTTTCGAATAAAGAAGTCTAGCAAATGCTATCTTAGACTTTTGACCACCAGATAATTCACAAAGTTTATGGTTAAGCATTTCTTCAGTAATGTGAACACCTTCTATTATTTTGAGTAGTGTATTTTCAGCATTATATTCATCAAAGTAATCTAGTCTTTCTTGAACTCTATTTATTTCATTATATATTGAATTATGTTTAGATTCCTCTGATATACTTAGTTCTTCGTATAAGCTTTCTATTTTTTTATTTAATTCTTCTATTGGTCTACCACTAAGTAAGTAATCAAATACATTCATACTTAAGTCTGTTCCTTCATCGCCAATCACTTGAGGTAACCAGTCTAAACGAGTATTATTTTTAAATATTATTTTCCCATAATCTGGAGTAAGTAATCCCATTATTATTTTAAAAAATGTTGTTTTTCCAGCACCATTTACGCCTACTATACCAACCTTTACGTTATCCGGAATTACTAAGTTAACATCTTCAAATACTACTTGTTTTCCATAAGTTATTGTTAAATTTTTTATTTGCATTTTTTCACCCCAAACTACTTTTCAATAATATCATTATTAATTGTTATAGTCAATTTATTCTTACTTAACTAATATCTATTCAATTCTCACTAAATAGAAGAAAAAATACATTTAGAAATCATACTCTAAATGTACTCAAAAATCACAAAGTTATATTAATTACTTTTCACTTGTTTCTGTTCTATTTACTACTTCTTTTCCTTTATAGAACCCACATTTTGTACATGCACGATGAGGCGCTATTGGGTTACCACAATTAGAACAAGATACAATAGTAGGTGCATCTTTTTTTAGATGTGTTCTACGAGCTCTTTTCGCAGTTTTACTTGTTCTTCTTGCTGGTACAGCAAACAATTGTAAATCTAATCTCATCTTTTTCCCTCCAAATCCAATAAGTCTTTTAATTCACTTAGTGGTGAACTAAATGTTTCTTCATTTTTATCTTTTAAGCTCCAACATTCACCTTCACTTATAAAAGAAGCATCTTCTTTCACAACTCTAAGTGGAACTTCTAGTACAATATTTTCCCACACAATTGCAAAAATATCAAGAGAATTTTGAAAAATTACTTGAATTTCGCCACTTTCTGGTTCTTCTGAAATGTTCTCATCTATAAAAATATTAAGTGGATAGTCCACTTCCTCTAGACTTCTCGCACATAAAAGAACCATATTTCCTGTTATATTTAATGTTATGCGATATGTTGAAGCTTCTATTCTTGTAATTTCTCCAACTGCTTTTATATTCTCTAACCTTTCTATTTCAGTGCTTTCTAACTTTTCTTTTGGAAATTCAATAATTTCATTTATTTCTAATCTTTGGGTTGTGTTATTTTTAAGTTTACTTATATCAAACATATTCACCACACTCCTTTGCTATATAACAACTATACCATATATAAATATTTATTTCAAACGTTTTTGCTTAGAATTAAATATCATATATTTTATTTAATTATTTTCTAAAAGAGAAAAATTGTAGTTCTATTACATTTAATAAATTTTAAATATCTATATTTTTTTAATGGCCTATGTTAAAATTAAATTGGTGATGAATAATGAAAGTAATAGGTATTGTTACTGAATATAATCCATTCCATAATGGTCATATATATCAATTAGAGAAAATAAAAGAAATGTATCCTGAAAGTATAATTATTATAGCTATGAGTGGCAATTATACTGAGCGTGGAGAAATAAGTCTAATAAATAAATGGGATAAAACAAAGATTGCGATTCAACATGGAGTAGATATTGTTCTAGAAATACCTTTTATTTTTTCTAATCAATCTGCAGATAATTTCAGTTATGCTGCAATAAAAATGCTTGAATGTTTTAAAATTGATACCTTAATTTTTGGAAGTGAATCCAATAACAAAGAGATGCTTATAAAAGCTGCCAGTATACAACTTAATAATAAAGATTTTGATGGAGTAGTAAAAAAACATATGAATAATGGAGAAAACTACCCAACTAGCTTAAATATGGCTATAAAAGAATTAGGTGGTATTAATATAACTGAAAGCAATGATTTACTTGCAGTGTCTTATATTAAAGAAATTTTAAGAAATAATTACAAAATCGATATAGAACCAATTAAAAGAACAAATTCTTTTTTAGATACCAACAGTGAAAATAATATTGTTAGTGCTTTTAACATAAGAAACAAACTAAGAAATAATATTGATGTTAGTAAATATTTACCCAAAGATTCTTTAGAAAAAATTAAACTATATGACGAAGATAAACTTTTTAATCTATTAAAATATAAAATTATTTCCGAAAAAGAAGAATTATATAAATATCATTTAGTCACAGAAGGAATACATAATAGAATTTACGAATCTTTAATTATTTCTCATAATTACGAAGACCTTGTAGAAAATATTAAAAGTAAAAGATTTACATACAATAAAGTCAATAGAATTTTAATTAACATTTTAGTTGGCTTTACTAAAAGTGAAGCTAATAAATTTAGAACTTTAGAATACATTAGAATACTTGGAATGTCTAATAATGGAAGAAATCATTACTCTAGTATTAAAAAAGATATTGATATCCCTGTTATAACAAAGTTCGAGAAAATTAATTCTCTACAAATTGAGCTTAGAGCAAGTATGATTTATTCTATAATCACTGATACAAACATGCTTGAAATAAAAGGCAAGCCTTATTTTGATTAATGCTTACCTTTTTTTATTTACTATATATTTCTAACCTATAACTACATAAGTCCTATCAAAACAGGACTAAGTATTAAAAGCAAAATTATTGGTATAAAAAATAAAACAGACACTATACTTATCTTAATAGGCATCTTACTTATCTTAGCCTTAGCTTCAGACAACTTCCTCTCTCTTAAATAATCCACCTGATTATAAAGAGTCTCTACCACTTCACTACCAAACACATTCGTATGAGTAATATTAAGAATAACATTATTAATAGTATCACTAGGTATTCTTCTTTTCATATCATTTAATGCTTCAGTCAAAGTCTTACCATACTCTGTAGCATTCAAAGTAACCTTAAACTCTTCACTTAATTCACTATCAATATTTCTTGTAGTTAATTCTAATGCTCCCTTTAAATTTCTTCCAGTCTCTAAAGATAACGTAAGTACTTCAAAAAAGAATAATGCTTCCAAATCTAATTTAGAACTTCTATTCTTTATTTTCAAGTCTAATACTAAATATTCAATACCCTTATAAAACACTATAGTAACAATCGGACTTATTATATAAGCTACCCCACTAACAAGAAAAGTAATAAAGAAAAGTCCCATACTAATAAGTAACCTAAGATTCATAAAATCAATAGGATCTATTTTATTATAAATTCCAAGTAAAGTAGTCTTACTTTTAATTCTCTCAATACTCTTTTTCGTATAAATTTTTTCTATAAATCTACTATTCATTAAAAATCAACTCTCATTATTCTTTTTATTATATAAGCATACATTATGTATAAAAGGAATATAACCATAACTATCAAAATCCCTAGCTGAGTCTTAAACAAAGGATTAAAATAACTTGGATTTAAAGTCACAATAAGTAAACAAACAACAAAAGGAACAGCAAGTAACACTTTATAAATAAAATTACTAGAAGCAGTTGTTGTCTTTAACTCATCATTTAACTTCTTCTTATCAAAAAACTCTCTTTCTATACTTTTAAATACTTTAACTATATTTCCACCAGTTTTATTAAGAAGTGTCAAAGAAGTAGTAATAAACTTAGCATCATCTAACTTAACTCTATTATAGAATCTATCAAACACAACTTCAATAGTAAGTCCATAAGACATATCTAAATATATTTTCTTAAATTCATCTCCTAAAGCACCAGTAAGTTCATTTTTAACTATCTCTATAGCTTGCATAATACTCATACCACTCTTAAAAGAATTATTCATTATTATAATAGCCTTAAGTAAATCTTCACTAATCTCTTTTCTTTTTTTCTTATATTCTATCTGTACAAAAATATCTGTTATAAAAAATCCTATAGCAAAACTCAAAACCACCCCTGCAAATGTTATCTTAGAATATTGAAACATCTCTGTAAAAATATAAAGAATTATTGTAAGCACTCCTAAAAGTAGCTTAATAGTTACATAATCAATACCCTTTCTATCATCTATCTTATCATAAGGTATATGCTTTTCATATGAAATACCATACTTCCTTAAAACCTCTGACTTATTTATTATACTAGATACTTTCTTTATTAGAATGTTTAACTTAAGTACTAACTTATCAAATATAGAAATCTCTGTATTAACAAGCCTAGAAACTGTATACTTTGAAAATTTCCTTTCAAGAGCTATATTATGTCTAGCATAAATAATATATATGATTATCCCTATAAGAAGAGTGATTACAAGAATTTGTATTATTAAAAGTTCTAAAATCACTCCATCTTTCATTTCTTACCATCCTTTGTTTCATCTTCAAATATATAATCTATATCTATAATACCCTTACTTCTAAGTTTATCTAACACTTGAGGTTTAAACTCATATCTAACAAACTCTCCATTAACTGCTCCACTACTTGTTAGTCCATCTTGTTTAAAACCAAATATATCTTTAAGAATAATAGTACCATCTTCTATCGATTCTAACTCACTTATAGAAACTACCTTTCTTCTTCCATCATTAAGTCTTTCTATATTCACAACTAAATCTATAGCATTAAAGATATATTCACGTATCGCTTTAATTGGAATATCAAGTCCACTCATAAGTACCATTGTCTCAAGTCTATTTAAAGCATCAACTGGACTATTCGCATGCATTGTAGTAAGACTCCCATCATGTCCTGTATTCATGGCTTGCAACATATCAAACGCTTCTTTCCCACGACACTCTCCTACTATAATTCTATCTGGTCTCATACGAAGTGCATTAATAACCAAATCTCTAATAGTTATCTCACCTTCTCTATCATAGTTCATCACCCTAGTCTCAAGTGGAATAACATGACTCTGATTAAGAGAAAGTTCTGCAGCATCTTCAATAGTTACAATTCTCTCATGACCTCCTATAAAACTACTAAGAATATTAAGAAGTGTAGTTTTACCAGAACCAGTACCACCACATACTATCATGTTAAGTCTCCCAGTAACACAAGCCTCTAAAAACCTAGCCATATAAGGTGTCATAGTACCCATTCTAAGTAAATCATCAATATCGCCGATACTCTCTTTAAACTTTCTTATAGTTATAACAGGTCCTCTTAAACTTAGAGGTGGAATAATAGCATTAATTCTAGAGCCATCCTTAAGTCTAGAATCAACCATTGGATTAGACGCATCAATAGTTCTACCTAGAGGTTGTATCATTCTTTGAATAGTTCTAACAATATGCTCATCATTAATAAATGAAACACTCTCATCCTTAATTAATTGACCATCTATTTCTATATATATTTCATCAGGTCCATTAACCATTATCTCAGTAATACTCTTATCACTTAAAAGTTCTGTTAAAGGCCCAAAACCATTAATCTCATTATCAATTAAATTAAATATATGACTTCTCTCTAAATTAGATAAATCATACCCTTCCAAACTTCTATCAATCTCAGCATTAATATATTCATTCAAACTAGCAGACTCTGGTATCTCACTATCAAGTAAATTCTCTATTATTTTAGTTCTTAATTCATCAAGTAAAACCTTATCTTTAAATATTTCATAATCTGTAGGTGGCACCACTGTCCTATTTTCACTTTTTAACTCAAAAGCATCTAATAAACTAGTCTTTTTCATCACTTCCACCTTCTTTCAAATCTCTTAATATTAACTCCATAGTTTTATAATCAGACTTATGTTTCTTATTAAAATTCTTATCCATTGAAGGTATCTTACAGTTATATAAATAACTTGAAATATCTTTAATAAATAAATCTTTAGTTAAATAATAATCAACATTCGCACCTATTACTTTTTTTATATCATTCAAAGTAAAATAAGGAGTAGTAAAATTATTAGACATATTAAGTAAAACTTTATAATTTGTTATATTACAATCACTAAATATATTCAAAATACTTCTAGTATTCTTCAAAGTAAATACATCATTATCTATTATAAAAAGTATTTCATCCACACTATCTAATGTAACTATATTAACTTCATCCATTTTACACCCTGTATCTATAATGATAATATCATATTGGCTCTTCACTTTTTCCAAAATAAGTCCTAAATATCTACTATTTATTTTATTTCCCTGTCTAGGATCTTTAGGAGCAGGAATAATATCTAAGTTTTCATTATAATTATAAACATAATCGCAGATTCTTTTAAAACGATTATTACTTATATCATCTACTAAATTATAAAGTGTATTTTTTATTTCAGTATCTACCATCATACTTAAACAACCAGTATGTATCGCAAAGTCTAAAAGTAATGTCTTATTCCCATTTTCAACACTTACACCAGCCAAGTTAAGTGCTATTATTGATTTACCAATACCACCCTTCGCACCATACAAGCATAAAGTACGCCCTTTTTTTGTCATAACTAATCAACCTCACTTTTTACTCACAATTATCTACTTTTATTTCATATTCTTTCATTCCAACCAAATTACCAAATACACTGTCTATTCTATATTTAATTATAACACAATTTTTACCATTTTTACTATCATTTTTTATTGTATCTATATTGATATCATTAATTTTAAAATATTCTTCTATATTTAACTCTGAGGTGGTAGCCTCTTCTATCAAAGACTCCCCCTTAATCTTAGCATTATACATAAGTCCCACATCAACCACAAGAGCAAGTATCATTAAAATAACTGGTAAAAGGATAATAAACATAATCAGAGATTGTCCTTTCTTATTCATCATAATATATCACTCTCTTTGATTTAACTATATAAGGTTCTCCTAGTATTTTACCAAGTCCAGGTGTCACAAAAGTCATCTCACTTTGAAGTTCAAATTCTACATATTCATTATCTTTATTCTTTATACTTATTGTATTATTCTCATTATTTTCTTTTAAAAAACTCTCTATTTTCTCATAAGAACTACCCTCTTTATAAAGTTTAACTACATCACTAGTAATACTCTCTAACTCATTCTTTCTAATAACTATTCTTCCAAAATCCACTGCACCAAAAAAAAGCATTATCAAAACAGGAAGTATGATTATAAACTCTACTAATGCTTGTCCCTTTTTATTCATACTTAAACTTTCCTCCTAGTTTATATTACAAATGCTCTTAAAATTAACATCAGTCTTAGTCTCATACATATCTGAACAAGTCAAATATGCCCTACCTTTATTCTCAGTAAAAATAACACACCCACTACAGTCTTGTCCTTGAATACTTATTTCATCTATATATTCTATCCCCTCTAAAGTATCTAAACTTATATAACCGTTATACTTATTATTAGACTCTCTCTTTATAGTACCAGGACATATATTATTACCTATTTTATTCTTACAATAATCTTCTAAATATAACATTCCAGCCTCTACAAGTTCATTTTCTTGAGTCTTCATAACTTGTTTAACACTATTAGAAAATATCTTCATCAAATTAGGCATCACAAAGAGTAGTAGTACACCAATAAGTGCTATTACAGCAAGTATTTCAGTCAAAGTAAATCCTTTTTTATTCACATTTACCCTCCCCAGGCTTATCTCCTTTTACATAAGTTGAATTAGATAACTCACACCCAGTCTTAGTAATAGAATCTTTCAAATATCCTCCAAATAAATTAACTAAAGTTATCGCAATAACACTAATAAGCGCTATTATTAAAATATATTCTGTAAGTGCTTGTCCATTTTTACTCTTCATATTATTTCACCTACTATAATTTTATAAAAATATATAGTATTTGTCAATTATATATGATAATATAAATTCATGAATAATTTAAATGATATAAAAAAAAATATAAATGTAATTGAAGCAAATACTTTTAAACAAAAATTAATAGGACTCATGTTTAAAAAGAAAAAAATAGACTACTCTCTACTTCTAAATAACACTAATGGAATACATACGTTTTTCATGTTTCAAAGTATTGATGTAGCACTATTAGACAAAGATTATAATATAGTAAAAATGATTAAAAATGTTAAACCCTGGAGAGTTATTCTACCAAAAAAAAATGTAAAACACACTCTAGAATTACCTAAGCATTTTCTACATTAATTTCTTTCTTTTAAATATCTCTTTAACAAAAACGCTAAAAAATAAGGAAATGTGTAAAACTTACCATTAAATCCAATATTCTTATTACAAAGTTTTATCCCATATTTTATATCATCATAAGAATCACTATTAATCAAATTATTTAAAGATATTGTAGAATTATCATTAGCCTTAACCTTTATCGGAACAAGAGTTTTAGTGTCTCTTAAAAAGAAATCCATCTCTATCTTTTTTTGATCATTCTTATAAAAATACAAATTATATCCCTCTTTTACAAGCATAGAGCAATTATATCACAAAATTAAAAACATTTTGAAGTGTATAAATCACAAAATTCACTTACATAGAATCAAAATGATGATAAGCAACACCTAAATTTTCACAATCATTATTTTTCCTTATTCTTTTATAATCTCTGAGAATAGATGAATGATTCTTAAAATACCCCTCATCTTCATAGTCCACTTCATAAATAGTATCTATTTTTTTATTATATTTTTTTGCTAACTCTATTTCTTCCTTTATATTTTCACTAGTCCTAGTTATCTTATAATTCATAACAGATATACCATCACAGTTCTTAACTACCTCTTCTAATAAATCTGCATCTATCGTATCAAACCAATAAGGAATAGAAAGTATCATTTCTAAATCATTATCTTTAATATATTGGTATGCCTTTTTTATCTCCTCCACATATATTTTAAAGTCTTCTACTTGTAAAACTTCTTCTTTTTCACTAACATAAGGCTCAATATCCAAAACTATACCGCTTATCTTATTAGTAGCCATATTATTAAACTCTATTACGCTATCGACCTTACGCTTAATTTTAGAAAACCCTGAGACTTTTCCCCAAGAAGGATCTCCTCCTAAATAATAAACTTTAATATCCCTACTATTCATTTCTTTAATAAAAGAGTCATCTACATTTTCAAAGAAATCACTATCAAGACTCTGATATATCACATTAATATCATAGTCTTTTATAACACTCTCAAACTTCTCTTTATCACTACTAATTGTACTCAAATGCCATGAATAAAGTATCCTATCATAATTACTATTATCTTCTTTCTCTATATTATCAGTCGAGTAGACAACTCGACCCCACCTCTCTTTCTTTTGTTTTAATGAGAGGTTAGTCTATCGCCCCTCACAAAACCGTACGTGCAGTTTTCCTGCATACGGCTTTTCATATCATCTTTAAACTCTTCTTTACTCCATATATCTACGATTATCGTAGCTTCTGGTATTTCTAACGATTTCCATATTCTGAGGAAATCTTTATATTTAATCTTCCTTTTCTGACCTCGTTTCC
>CAJUGE010000056.1 GCA_910586295.1 uncultured Bacilli bacterium
CTAAATCTGCACAAACATCTTGTACGTATCCTAATCTCTTTCCATCTTTAACATTAACTACTTCTTTATGTTTAAAATCTAACCCCTTATCTTGCATATATACCTCCTAGTATAATAATGTTAAGTCAGAAATGACTCGACATTATTTTATTTTTTTCTATGAGTTATTCAAAAACTCATAACATAATATTAGACCAATTTATGGTATAATTATTGTAATTGTTAGAGTGGTTTTAGCTACCTCCATGAGTGTTAGGCTCTTTGTTGAGACTAAAGCCTCTACTTTACATTTGGATATTAATAAGTTGGATAAGTATTATTTTTATAATAATGACTTTTATTTGTCGCTAGGTTATATTCTTGTAAAGACATTGAGGGTTTCCTCTAACATAAATTAGAAAGGGTGTTTATATTATGTTTTATTTAGGTATTGATATTGCTAAGGTTAATCATGTAGCTTCTTTAATTAACCAAGATGGTTCTATTTTAGTTAAAGCTATTAAATTTACTAATTCTAATGAAGGGTTACAAAAATTAATTGATTCAATTAGTGAATATGACCAATCTCAAATATATTGTGCTATGGAAGCCACTGGTACTTATTGGCTTTCCCTATTTTCTGCACTTACTGATAAAGGTTTTAACGTTTCTGTTTTTAACCCTTATCAAATAAAATCTTTTAGAGGTGCATACACTAATCGTAAACAAAAAAATGATGTTATCGACTCAATTTTAATTGCCAATTTCTTAAGCTTTAATGGCACTAAGCAAACTCCTTTACCTAATGATGATTTACTTGCTTTAAAAAACTTAACTAGATATAGGAGTAATCTTGTTAGTAATATTTCTAAGGCAAAAACTCAAGTTACTGGTATTTTAGATAAAGTCTTTCCTGAATATTCAGATTTTTTTTCTGATACTTTTGGCGAAGCTTCTAAACAAATTTTACTTAATTGTCCAACTCCTAATGAAGTTATTAATTTTAATACTAGAAAACTAGCTAATCTTTTGAAAAAAGTTTCTCGTGGTCGCCATTCTACTGATAAAGTTCGTGAAGTAAAATCTTTAGCTAAAAATTCTTTCGGTATTAAATTTACTGGTGATGCTTGTTCTTTTGAAATTAAACAACTTGTTAATCAAATTATTTTCCTTGAAAACCAAGCTCACGAATTAGAAGTTAAAATTAAAGAACTTTACTCTAAACTTGATAATCATTTACAAAGCATCCCTGGAATTGGTGAAGTAACTGCACCTGTCATTTTAGCTGAAATTGGTGATATTAATAATTTCAGCACCCCAAGTAAATTAACTGCTTTTGCTGGTATTGATCCATCTGAAAATCAATCTGGCAATAAAAAATCTACTGATGGAAAAACTTCTAAAAGAGGTTCACCTTATTTAAGACATGCTATATATCTAGCTGCTATGGTCGCTTCAAACAATGACCCTATTATGCACGATTACTACATAAAAAAACGTGCAGAAGGAAAACATCATTATGTTGCTTTAGCTGGTGTTGAACGTAAACTTCTTGGAATTATTTTTCATGTCTTAAAAGAAAATAGAGATTATCGCCCACCTAAATCTTCATAACATATATAATTTCTAATTTTCAATGTACTACAATACTTTACATAACTTTAATATTTTCATTAAAGTCTTTTTATTGTGTCTAAAATATTTTTTTCTAATTTTTTTAAAACTTTTCAACTAACTATTGACTTTTAATAGTTGGTCTCTTAAATAATATTTATCGGCAATATATAAGTATATTACCCACTAATATTATCTAAGATTTAGCAAACAAAAATTCTAACAATAGAAATAATATAACATATACAAAACGACAAATCAATATATTTGATTAAAAATATATAAAAACTAACTCCAAACTTGACAAAAGTCCTTTGTAAGCGTACAATGTATGTATGATAAAAAAGGAGAATTGTATGCAAAATAGTAATAAAAAAGCTTTTGAA
>CAJUGE010000057.1 GCA_910586295.1 uncultured Bacilli bacterium
ACAGGAATGAATCGAATATCTCTCAACTAACAATATTCTAAGAATATTGTATAGTACTAGAGTATTAATTCCAACTAAAATATTAATAAATTTATGTTATGTAAGAATTAAATCTTACAAACATATTATACGAGGAATGATTTTGAATGAAAAAAATAATTATTATCGCAAGTATTTTAATTTCAATAACAGGAGGATTTGTGTTTTATTCACAAAGTAAACAAGAGAAGCCAAAACTAGAACAGGTTAATGTTAGCGAGAAAAAAGCAGAAGAAAAAGTGGCAGATAATTTACAAAGTGAGGAAAGCGAATTAGAAAAGATATTGGAAGATAAGGTACAAGAATCAAAACAAGAAGAAGTTATTGAACAAACTCCAAAGCAAAATGAAAAACAACAAGTTGCAGAGCATAAAGAAGTACCAAAGCAAAGCACTCAAAGTGTAAGTACCAACAAAGAAATCGCAAGTACAAACAATGTACCAACACCAGAAGTAACAAAACCAGAGCCAGTAATTGAAGCCAAGAAAGAAGAAGTATGGGATAAACTTGGAATGACTAAAGATGAATACTACAACAAGCCTATGTTTAGTTGGGAACGAGTTGATTTTAAAACAATGAACGAGTGTTTATCTTATGGAGATAATTATGAGCCATATCTTAATGGCGAAGTATTATATAACTGTCGTGATGTATTAAGTGCTTCTGGTAAGCATTTAGGAGTTATGTTCGATACAGAAAAAACAAATTAAAAGAATTAAATTAAGAACTCATTGCAGTTCTTTTTTTAATGCTTGAAATTCTTATTAAAGGAGGAGATAAAAATGTTTAAAAAGAAAATAAGAATGATAGTATTATTAGCAATAGCATTTATAGGCTCAATGATGAATTTTAGCACCGTAAATGCAGCAACAGAAAAAATAAGGTCTGACCATTATGTTCCCGGACCATATTATTATGCTCATACGAGAACATCTGGAGATACAACAATATTGTGGGAGCAAGTTTCATTTATTGAAAGAGCAAGTGATGGAGCATTTGTTTATTGTGTGCAACCATTTGTTAGAATTAAATCAAATTCTACTTATGATGTTACAACAGAAGATTTAAATGCAGTAGCAAATATTAGTTATGAGAACTGGAAGATGATTGAAAAAATAGCATATTATGGGTATGGCTATCAAGAAAATGGAATAGACCATACTGATACAAAATGGTATCCTGCAACTCAAATGTTAATTTGGGAATATTCAGATCCAACTGTTCAAAGTTATTTCACTTCATCTTTAGCAGGAAGTAGAGATGATAGTATTTTAGCAAATGAAATGGCTGAAATAATGAATATAGTAAATTCTCATAATACAGTACCAAGTTTTAGTAATGTTCCAAGTGAAATGATTATAGGAAATACAATAACATTAACTGATAGTAAAAATGTGTTGTCTAACTATAATATTGAAAATGTAGTAGGTGGAACAGTAAGCAAAAATGGAAATAGTTTAAGCATTACTGCTACTGAAGTAGGAGATATTACTTTTAATTTAACTAAAAATGGAAATAGATATGGAGAGCCAGTTAGATTATATTATGCCGTTGATAGTCAAAATGTTGTTCGTAGAGGAAATATCGATCCTATTAGAAATAACTTTAAAATCAAGGTTTTAGGTGGAACAGTAACACCAAATAAATATGATGATGAAACTCTTACAAACACTCCACAAGGAGAAGGTTCATTAGAGGGTGCCGTATATGGAATTTATAAAGAAGATGGCACTAAAGTAGGAACTGTAACAACTGGAGCAGATGGTAGAGCCACTTCTGATTATTTACCAAGTCTTGGAAGATTTTATCTACTTGAAGAAAAAGCCTCAACTGGTTATCAATTAGATAAAAATAAATATTTCTTTGATATAACAAGAGAAAATCTAAATCCACAAGTACAAGTTTTTGAAAAAGTTATTAGTTTAGATTTTGATTTTACTAAAGTATATGCTGATGATAAAACTGGTATAATGGCACCAGAAGTAGGAGTAGTATTTGGAGTATATAATAATAAAGGCGAAGAAGTAAGAAGATTAACAACAGATTCACAGGGAAATATTAAATTCAAATTGCCTTATGGAACTTATACAGTAAAACAATTAACTTCTACAAAAGGACACGAAAAAGCAGAAAACTTTACTTTAGAAGTTAGAGAAACAGGTCCAGTAGTTAAGAAAGTAATTGCTAATGCAGAAATTCGTGCAAAACTAAATGTCGTAAAAATAGATTCTGAAACAGGAGAAGTGATTAAAAGAAGTCACATCAAATTTAAAATTTATGATGTAGCCAAAAAAGAATATGTTTGTCAGACAGTAACTTATCCAGAAAAGAAAACTTATTGTGAGTTTGAAACAGATGAGAATGGAGAATTTATGACTCCATATATGTTAGATTCTGGAACTTATAAATTAGAAGAAATAGACCAAAAAATAGATGGATACTTATGGAATAGAGTATCACAAGAATTTACTATTGATGAAAATGCTAATTTGATAACAGATTCTGAATATGGAATTGTATTCTTTACTAGATTTGGAAATCAACCAGTAAAAGGAGAAGTACAAATAATTAAAACAGGAGAAACTTTTGTTATTACAGAAGGTGAATTTGAATATTCTGAAAAATCATTAAAAGGTGTATTGTTTGGATTATATGCAGCAGAAGATATAGTTTCAAATGATAAGGTAGTTATTAAAAAAGGAACTAAAGTTGCAGAACAAAGAACAGATGAAAATGGTAGTGTTAGCTTCAAAAATCTATATCTTGGAAAATACTATATTCAAGAAATCGCAACATTAGATAACTATGTTTTAGATGAAAACAAATATGAATTTGAACTTTTATATGAAGATCAATATACACCAGTAATTCTATATACAAAATCTATATTAAATATTTTAAAGACTGGTGGATTAGAATTTACTAAAACTGATTTTTCTGAATCAAAAACACTTCCAAATACACTTATTGAAATCTATACAGATAAAGATGAGTTAATTTTTAGTGGTAGAACTGATAAAGATGGCAAAATAGTAATAAAGAGATTACCACTAGGAAAATACTATATTTTGGAAAAGGAAGCACCAGAGGGATACAGAATAAATACAGAGAAAATGCCTTTTGAAATAAAAGAAGATGGCGAAATAGTTAAAACCACAATGAAAGATGAAGATATTACTGGAACTCTTGAATTTACAAAGGTAGATGTTTCTACTGGAGAGCCACTTCCAAACACACTTATTGAAATCTATACAGATAAAGATGAGTTAATCTTCAGTGGTAGAACTGATGAAAACGGAAAAATCACTATTCCAGATATAAAGTATGGAAAATACTATATTTTAGAAAAAGAAGCACCAGAGGGATACACACTTAATCCAGAAAGAATGTATTTTGAAATTCTTGAAGATGGAGAAATAGTAAAAGCAACAATGAGTGATGAAAAAGTAATTGTTGAAGTACCAAATACAGGAATTACTGATTCACACCTTATTGAAATTGTTGGAACTCTACTTGCTTTATGTGGAATAGGAGTGATCGTTTATGATAAAAAGAAAAAATCAAATAGATAATAAGAAAGGTAGTAAGAGTCAACTAATTATAGTTGGCTCTTTACTTATTATTCTAGGTACTCTGATAATAGGTGGTAAGTATTTATATAATTATCATCAAGCAAGAAATGAAGAACTGTTAATTGATACTTTTTTTGAAGAACAAAAGGATATAACAGAAGATTTTATTCCAGAAGTACAAGAAGTACAAGTGGAAAGTGAAACACCACAACCAACTAAAAGTAAAATAGAATATTTTGCAGTAATTAAAATACCTAAAATTGGGTTAGAAAAAGGGTTAGCAAATAAAGGGAGTTATTATAACAATGTTAATAGAAATATAGTTGTTCTAAATGAATCCGATATGCCAAGCAAAGATAAAGGAAATGTTATTTTAGCAGGACATTCTGGAAGTGGAAGAACTGCATATTTTAAGAATCTTCATAAATTACAAGCAGATGATGAAGTAAGTATTTTCTATAATGGTCACGAATACAAGTACAAAGTTGTAAATCAATATGACATTGAAAAGACTGGAACTGCTAACATTGTTAGAAATGCCGAAAAAAGCACCTTAACTTTGATTACTTGCAGACACAACACTAATAGACAAATTGTTTATATTTGTGAATTAGTAGAGAAAGTTTAGGAGGGATTTACTTGGAAACTAAATATAATTTAAGTCAAATAACAAAGACTTTAGAAAAATTATTTGAAGCAGGATTCAATACTGACAAAAAAATTCTTGCTTTAAGATTAGAAGATTTAATGAAAATTCCAAATCTTCAAAATAATGAAACTATAATTATTATTGAATTTAAAAATGCCGTTAAAAATAAAAGAATTATTGAATTTTTAAGTGGCTATAAAGAGAAAGGAAAAGATGAGAAATGAAAATATTTAAAGTAAGAGCAAATATAAATGGTAGTATGTTTTTTGAAGTAAAAGCCGAAAATCAAGCAGACGCACAAAAGCAAGTAGATGAATTACTTGCAGATACTACTGTAAAACAAGCCCTAGAAAAATATAAAGATAGTATGGAATTAGAAACTAAAATCAAAGAAGTAAAAGAAAGAGAAAGGTAGGAGGATTAAAATGCCATATCAAAAAAGAATACCACCAGTTAAGGTGGATTTGAGTATAGAAAGATTTAATTGTCTAGTTGAAATATTAACTAGATATGAAACTACTGATAATGAGCAAATTAAAGAACTTGCTACTAAACTGAAAGATAAATTATTGAGATATAGTATTCCTCGAACTACTGAAGAACAAGAAGAATTTGTTGATGTTCGTTTTTATCCGAATGAAGCGTCTGATATTATTTATATTTTACTTGCTAATGTAGATGATATTCAAATTGAAACTAACTATTATGAAGTTCTTTTAAAAGTTAGAGAAAAACAAAAAGTAATAAATCAAAATAATGATTAAAGTAATCAAATAAAAGATAAGGAGGTGATAGTGTGGCAAATAAATTAAGAAATATAACAGAACTTTATTCTGATACTTTAAAAGATATTAGCACAAATCCAAAAGAATGGTTATCATTTTTAGAGTGTGCTGCAATGAATTATAAGTATTCTTTCTCCGATCAAGTTCTTATATATGCACAAAAGCCAAATGCTAGTGCCTGTGCAGAAATAGAAACTTGGAATAAGTCTTTAAAAAGATGGGTAAATAAAGGAGCAACTGGAATTGCACTTCTTTCTGAAAATAATGGAAACACCTATTTAAGATATGTTTTTGATGTATCTGATACCAATAGTAAACACGGAAAAAATATTATTCTATGGTCTGTTACAAAGCCTTATGAAGAATATGTCATAGAAGCATTAGAAAATAGATATGGAGAGTTAGAAGATAACTCTAATATAGCAAGTGCTATTATTTCTAGTGCTAACAATATGGTAGAAGATAACTTGCCAGATTACTTATCAGACTTAATGTATTTTCGTAATAATAGTTTTTTAGAAGAACTAGATGAGTTGAATGTTAAAACTATATATAAAGAAGCATTACAAAAAAGTGTTGCTTATGTTATGTTAAAGCGTTGTGGTATGAATCCTAACGATTATTTTAATAGTGAAGATTTTAGTATATTACAAAATTTTAATACCTATAATACGATTACCAGACTAGGTATAGCAACAAGTGATATTGCAGAGTCTGGACTTCGTGAAATATATAGCACAATTAAAAATGTGCGAAAGAGTGAAATAGATAAAATTCACACATTTGATAATATAATGCAAAACGACTATGATATAGATGATGGCAGAAATATTGCCGAGAGGAGTGAAATAGATGAAAGAAATAAGTTACAAACAAATGGGAGATTATCAAGTACCAGACCTAGTTCTACCACAAGAGCAACAAGTAAATGGGAAATACGCATTGATGAGGTTAAGCCACTTGAAGAAGAACAACAAAGCCCTATACACAACATTGTTGATGAAAGGGGAATTACCAGACCACTTGATGGAAATTCAAGCAACAGCCGAGATGAGAGTGGAACAAATGGTAGAGGAAATGGCGAAGAAAGAGAATATAACAGAAGAAATGAAAGCCAAGAATCCAATGAATTGGATAGGCTTAATGAACAACTTGAAGATGTCAGCAGAGGAGATAATAGCCAAAGAACTAATCTACAACTAGGATTTTATGATGATAGTGATCAAGCACATTATATTGTTACTGAAGAAAAAATCAATCAAATACTAGCACAAGCACAATTAAAAATATCTAATAGTGAAATCAAAAAATACTTTGAAATTGAAAAAGATAGAAGTAAAAGAGCAGACTTTATAAAAAATGCTTATGATAATACCTATACAGGAGTTTTAGTAAATGAAAAGATGTATGGGTATAAAGCATTTGATAATGGTCTGCTTTTTTGGAAAGGAAATTTTTTATCAACAGATACAAAAATATTAGTTAGTTGGGAAAAATTAACAGAACACTATGATTCAATGATATTATTGCACCAACTTAATGATAGAGTAAAAAGACTTCCATCTGAAAGAGAGCAAATATCTTTACTCGAAGAAGAAAAAGATTTACCAGAATTAGAGTTCTCGCAAGAATTTATTGATAAGTATTTTCAAGAGTGTCATATTGAAACAAAGTATAGAATATATCAACAATTTCAAAGTAGTTTATCTACTACTGAAAATATCAATTTTTTGAAAGATTTATATGGAACTGGAGGTCGTTCTTATACTGTTAGTGGCTCTGGAATAGGAGAAGATCACGATTATAAAGGAATTACTTTATATCGTGGCTATTTTGATGGAAGAAAAGAAACTTTATTAAAATGGAACTATGTAGAAAAAAGAATAAAAGAACTAATCAAAATTGATAGATACCTTAATCCAAAAGAATTACAGGAATATCCTAATTGGGTAGAAAAAGAAAAACAACGAATAGAGTTAATGAAACAAGAAAATCTATTTAAAGAAGAAGTAATAGAAACTCCAGAAGATGTTGTTTTTGATTATAGATATAAAGTAGGCGACCAAGTATATATTGGTGCAGATAAGTTTGAAATAATAGCACTTGATAACGATACTGTTAGATTATATGACTATCAATATCCTTTATTTAATCAAGAGTTCTCATTTGATGAGTTTGATAGAAAAGTAAGAGAAAATCCGTGTAATGACCATCTAAAAGTAGAGATTACTCCTACTGAAGTAATTACAAAGCCAAATGAATATGGCGAATTTAATGATGAAGTGGATTTAATAGAGCATATATTATCACTTTATGATATGAGTGATATAAGAGTTAACTTTAATTCTAATGAAAATATAGTTGCTTATGCAGATGATATGGATTTAGAGGGAATTGAAGTATATGACTTTCTTTTAGATCAACTATTTGAGTATAACGAAGATGGTACAGTAGATTTAGTAGATAATCACGATTTAGAAAGATTAAAAGAATATCGTAAAAAATATGAAACAAAAGTTACTGAAAAAGAAAAGTTAGAAGAAGATTTAATTGGTAAAAATATCACTATTGGTGATAGAGAATTTATAATTGATACTATCAATAATGATGTAGTATCACTAAAAGATGTCACATTCCAAAATGGTGTAGGGTTTCCTATTTTCCGTGAAGAAGATTTAGATAGAGTTTTATCTATACTGTCTGAAAAGGAAGAAGAACAGAAAAAAGAAACAATTATACCAAATATCACTAAAAAACGAAGAAGTAGAGTTACTACCTTTGATATACACCCAGAAATTAAGAATGAAGATAGAAATAACTTTCATATTACTGATGATATGTTAGGTGTTGGTAGTGATCGTGAAAAGTTTAATCGTAATGTTGAAGCAATTAAGGTTTTAAAGAAATGTGAAGAAGAAAATCGCTTTGCTACTCCAGAAGAACAAAAGGTATTATCGCAATATATTGGGTGGGGTGGTTTATCACAAGCCTTTGAAGAAAAAAACAGTTCTTGGGCTAACGAGTATTTAGAACTTAAAAATCTTCTTGATGAAGAAGAATATAGGTCTGCTAGAGATTCTACTAGAACATCATTCTACACTCCTCCAGTGGTTATTCGTACAATGTATAAAGCATTAGAGAGTATGGGAATGAAAGATGGTAATATACTGGAGCCTAGTTGTGGTGTTGGTAACTTCTTGGGTATGCTTCCAGATAATTTAAAAGACTGTAAGTTATATGGAATAGAAGTTGACAGCATATCTGGGAGAATTGCTAGACAACTATACCAAAAGTCATCTATCGCAGTACAGGGATATGAACAAACTGAATTACCAGATTCGTTCTTTGATGGGGCTATTGGTAATGTTCCGTTCGATACTAATAAATTATTAGATAAAAGGTATGATAAGCATAATTTTCTTATTCACGACTACTTTTTTGCCAAGACATTAGATAAGGTTAGACCAGGTGGAATCATTGCTTTTATCACAAGTAAAGGTACTTTAGATAAAGAAAATCCAAGTGTTAGAAAATATATAGCACAAAGAGCCGATTTGCTAGGAGCAATAAGACTTCCAAATAATACCTTTACAGATAATGCAGGAACAAAAGTTACTTCTGATATTATTTTCTTACAAAAGAGAGATTCAATAACAGATATAGAGCCAGACTGGGTGTATCTTGATACTGATGAAAATGGTATAAAAATGAATAAATACTTTGTAGATAATCCAGATATGGTATGTGGTAATATGGTTATGGAATCCTCTCGTTTTGGTATGGAGTCGACTTGTGAAGCACGAGAAGATATATCACTAGAAGAACAACTTAACAATGCTATTGCTAATATACACGCCGAAATAAAAGAATATGAGATAGATGATATAGGAGAAGATGAAGAAGATTTATCTATTCCTGCTGATTATAATGTTAGAAACTTCTCATATACTCTTGTAGATAACAAAATATATTATCGTGAGAATAGTAGAATGTATCCACAAGAATTGCCACTTACTACTGAAAATCGTGTTAAAGGTTTAATCGAAATACGAGAGTGTGTGAGAACATTATTAGAATTGCAAACAGAGGACTTCCCAGAAGAAGATATAAAACAAGAACAAGTAAAATTAAATAAGTTATATGATAGTTTTACTAAAAAATATGGTCTTATCAATAGCAGAGCGAATACTTCTGCTTTTTCTAATGATAGTAGTTTTTATTTATTATGTTCTTTAGAAATACTAGATGAAAACAAAGAACTACTTAAAAAAGCAGATATGTTTACTAAAAGAACAATACTTCCTCACAGAGAAATAACAAGTGTTGATACTGCAAATGAAGCCTTAATTGTTTCTATATCTGAAAAGGCTAGAGTAGATATAGAGTTTATGCAAAGTCTATGTGGACTTGATATGGATAAAATGCTTTCTGATTTAGAGGGTGTTATATTTAATGTTCCAGAGTATGGAAATCCAAATATATGGGTTACTGCTGATGAGTACCTTTCTGGTAATATACGAGAAAAATTAAAAAAAGCAAAAGAGTTTGCTAAAGATGATCCGAAGTTTAATGTTAATGTAAAATATCTTGAAGAAGTAATGCCAAAAGATTTAGAGCCACAAGAAATAAGTGTTAGACTTGGGGCTACTTGGCTTCCTCCAGATGTAATAGATGATTTTATAGATTATCTATTATCACCATCTTGGAATATTAAAAATAGTATAAGAGTGCATTTTATGGAAAGCACAGCCCAATGGAATATCGAGGGTAAAAACTATGATAGAGGTAATGTAAAAGCATATTCTACCTATGGTACTTCTCGAATCAATGCTTATAAAATTATAGAAGAAACACTTAATTTAAAAGATGTTAGAATTTATGATTATAAAGAAGTAGATGGAAAGAAAGTACCAGAGTTAAATAAAAAGGAAACTGCTATCGCACAAGCAAAACAAGAACAAATAAAAACTGCTTTTGATGAGTGGATATGGAATGATATAGAGCGTAGAGAAAGATTAAGTAAAATTTACAATGAGAAATTTAATTCTAATCGCCCTCGTGAGTATGATGGCTCACATATCAAGTTTAATGGTATGAATCCAGAAATAACTTTAAGACCACATCAAGTAAATGCCATAGCGAGAATACTATATGGAAACTCAAATACTTTGTTAGCACACGAAGTAGGTGCTGGAAAGACTTTTGAAATGGTTGCTGCTGCAATGGAATCAAAAAGACTAGGACTATGTAATAAGTCAATGTTTGTAGTGCCAAATCACATTGTAGAACAGTTTAGTTCAGAGTTCTTGCAACTTTATCCAAGTGCTAATATTCTTGTTACTACAAAGAAAGATTTTGAAACGGCTAATCGTAAAAAGTTCTGTTCTCGTATAGCAACTGGAGATTATGACGCAATTATTATTTCTCATAGTCAATTTGAGAAAATTCCAATGTCAGTAGAACGACAAAAGGTTATATTACAAAATCAAATTGATGATATAACAAGAGGTGTGCAAGATTTAAAAGACCATAATGGAGAAAACTTTACTATAAAACAATTAGTAAGATTACAAAAAGGTCTTGAAACTAAACTTGCTAAATTAAATGATACTAGCCGAAAAGATGATGTTGTTACTTTCGAGGAACTTGGAGTAGATAGAATTTTTGTAGATGAAGCACACTATTATAAGAATTTATTTTTATATACAAAAATGAGAAATGTTGGTGGTATAGCACAAACAGAAGCACAAAAGTCTAGTGATTTATTTATGAAATGTAGGTATCTTGATGAATTAACTGGAGGCAGAGGTGTTGTTTTTGCAACTGGAACTCCAGTAAGTAATTCAATGGTAGAACTCTATACAATGCAAAGATATTTACAATATGCAGAGTTAGAGAAAAGGAATTTGCAACAATTTGACGCTTGGGCTTCTACTTTTGGAGAAACAGTAACGGCTATCGAACTTGCTCCAGAGGGAACAGGTTATAGAGCAAAAACTCGATTCGCCAAGTTTTATAACTTACCAGAATTGATGGCTATGTTTAAGGAAGTTGCCGATATACGAACGGCAGATATGCTTAATTTACCAGTACCAGAAGCACACTACGAAACGATAGTAGCAAAGCCTACTGAAATACAAAAACAAATGGTACAAGAGTTATCTAATAGAGCAGAAATGGTTAGAAATAAACAAGTTGATCCATCAACTGATAATATGTTGAAAATAACAAATGATGGAAGAAAACTTGCTTTAGACCAAAGACTTATGAATGATATGCTTCCAGATGATCCAGAAAGTAAAGTGTCTTTATGTGCAAATAAAATTTATAGTATATGGCAAGAGCATAAAGAAGAACACTTAACACAATTAGTATTCTGTGATTTATCTACACCAAGTGATGATAAATTTAATGTCTATGATGAATTAAAAAGGAAACTAAAAGAGTTAGGTGTTCCAGAAGATGAAGTAGAGTTTATTCATAATGCTAACACAGATATACAAAAGAAAACATTGTTTTCTAAAGTAAGAAGTGGAATAAAAAGAATCCTTTTAGGAAGCACAAGCAAGATGGGAGCAGGTACAAATTGCCAAGATAAACTTATAGCAATTCATAATCTCGACTGTCCGTGGCGACCTAGTGATTTAACACAAAGAATTGGTAGAATTGTAAGACAGGGAAATAAAAATAAAGAAGTTTTTATCTACAACTATGTAACGGAGGGAACTTTTGACGCATATCTTTATCAATTAGTAGAGAACAAACAACGATTTATTTCACAAATAATGACTTCTAAAACTCCAGTAAGATTTGCAGAAGATATAGATGAGGCTGCACTTAATTATGCTCAAATAAAAGCACTTGCAGCAGGTAATCCACTTATAATGGAAAAGACAGAACTTGATACCCAAGTTGCTAAATTAAAGTTGTTAAAACAAAATCATTTGAGCCAAATTTATGCTATGGAAGATAAAGTAGTAAAATATTATCCTAGTGAAATAAAAAGGCTTGAAACTAGAATAGATGGCTTAAAAAAAGATATAGAATATGCTAAAGATAATACTCCAGATAGTGATGAAAAGTTCCAAAGTATGACTATTAAAGGTGTTACTTATACTGATAAAAAAGAAGCAGGAGATAAAATTATTGAATTATGTAAAAACATCGAAAATACAGAAAAACAAGAAATAGGAAGTTATAGAGGTTTCACTTTGGAATTAGAGTATGATACTTTATGCAAAAGTTTTGATTTATATTTGAAAAATGAATTAAGATATTGTGTTGTTTTAGGCAATGATAATTTAGGAAATATTACTCGTATCAATAATGTACTTGATGGAATAAGTTATAAATTAATGGAAGCAGAATTAGAACTGGAAGATATTAAAAAACAATTTGAAAATGCAAAAGAAGAATGTAAAAGACCATTTAAACAAGAACAAGAATTAAAAGAAAAATCTAAACGATTAGATGAAGTAAATGTTTTACTTAATATGAATGAGAAAGATAAAGAAGTTATCGATTTTGAGGATAATATGGAAGTAGATTGTCAAAGGTACGAAAAAGGTTATGCGAGATAATTTGCACATTCGTAATTAAAAAAATCTATTATAGAATGATTATAGGAGGTGCGAAGTGTGGATAATTTTGAAGAAACATTTTTAAAAGACTATTGTGATGAATCATTTGCAGAATATCTTTCTGATGTACTGGTGCATTTGAAAAAGAGTAACCCTGAATATAATTTGCTCTTAAAAAATCAAAGTAGTCTAATGAATAAATATGAAAGATTAGCAGATGTACTTCAAAATCATTGCTTATATTCTTTATCAAAAAATGAAGTAAAAGCATTGAAAAAGTATTTATCTCTGCGAGAAGATTGCAGAGAAATAGAAGAAAGAGAATTGTTTTTACAAGGAATGAGAGAAGCATATTTTTTATTTAAGAAGTTACAATTACTAAAATAAGATTGTAATTGCAAGGAGGTTTGACAGATGGATTTAAGTAAAATGCTAGAGCAAGAGTGTGATGAGAACTATTGGGATATTGTTAATTTTATAACAAGTTATTTAATGAAAAATAATAAAAGTTATAAGCAATCTGCTAATGAGTGTTGTGATATTGTAACAAAGTATCCAAAACTCAAACAAGTATTAGAAGATGATATTCCAGTTAGTTTGTCTAAAGAAGAAGTGTCTAATTTGATAAAATATATTCATAGTGCTTCTGATAGAAATACTATGGAAAGAAAACAACTACTTTGTGCAGGGTGTAGAAGTTCATATTTTATTTTACAAAAGTTAAGATTATTAAAAGATAAAGAAAGCGATTAAGAAATACTTGATCGCTTTTGTCTTATGTCAAATGTATAAAATAAAAATTTGCACATTGGTTTTAAATTATTTTATCTTTTATAATGTGTTCCAGAAAGGAATTTATTATGGATAAAAGTGATTTAGAACTGATGACTAATCTAGCAAGAAATGTTGCTATTTATAGAACAAAAGCAAAATTAACTGCTAAAAAGTTATCACGAATGGTGGGAAAACCTCCAGATTTTATTGATAAATTAGAACAACTAGAATTAAAACAAGTACCTGCTTTATATGTAATTATAGCAATAAGTTTTGTATTAAAGGTTGGACTAGATGAATTAACTAAAGAGAACTATATTGATAGTTTATTACAGGAGGCATAATGCAAAAAACAAATAGAGATCTTCGAGATATTGTTGTTTGCAATATTAAATATTACAGAGAACAAGCGAAGATGAGTCAAGAAAACTTATCATTAAAACTCGGCAGAAAAGAAGATTTTATAGAAAAATTAGAAGATAAAGGAATGTATAGAAGATTTTTAACTTTGGTTTTACTTGATGATATAGCGAAGATTCTTAATATTCCAACTGCTAGACTTTTTGATAAAACAATAAAGATACAGAGCAATTTTAGTAATTTAAACTAGAGTTGCTCTTTTTTCATTTTAAAAGAAAGGAAGGTTTGATTATGAATAGTGAAATGAAAATAAGAGAAGATGTTTATAAAAAAATGGAGCAAGAATATAATAACTTTATTGAAAATTTAAAATCAAAAACTCCAGATGAAATAATTGAAAGTTCTTATGAAAAAGTAATGAAAGAAGAAATACTTGGAGATTTTTACCCAGAGTATGAACATTATGATATTGAAAAAATAAGGGCATTGAATAAGTGTAAAGAGCCATTAGAAGAATTGTATCAAGGTTGGATGGACTGTGATACAGGTATTCATCAAGCAATGGAAGATAGCACCTATGATACACTAAATAATTTAGTAGAAGAACAAAAACAAAAGAAAAATTCACGAGAAAGGTAGATGATATTATGGCATATTATCCACCAGAAGTAATACAAAGAGCGAAACAAATGGACTTATTAACTTATCTAAAAAACTATGAGCCAGATGAGTTAGTTCATTTTAGTAGAGATACTTATGTCACTAGAACACACGATAGTTTGAAAATCTCTAATGGAATGTGGTATTGGTTTTCACAAAGTGTAGGTGGCAAAAGTGCATTAGAATATCTAATAAAAGTACGAGAGTTTTCGTTTTTACAAGCAGTAGAAACTATTATAGGAAGTGTTGCTTCAACACCACCTAAAATATATAAATCAAAAGAAAAAAAAGTACCAGACAGACCAGATTTACCAAAGAAAGCACCTAATAACGATAGAGTAAAATCTTATCTTATAGGTAGGGGTATTGATGAAGATATTATACAAGAATGTATTGATAATGATTTAATTTATCAGCAATTTCCTAATAACAATGCAGTATTTGTAGGTTATGATCAAAATAAAATAGCCAGATATGCAATGTGTAGAGGAACAAATGAGAGCAATTTTAAGCAAGAAATATATGGAAGTCATAAGGCTTTTTCTTTTCAGTTAGAAGCATTAGAAAGCAATGATGGAGTACATTTATTTGAAAGTGCTATTGATTTACTTTCTTATGCAACTTTAATGAAATTAGAAGATAAAGAGTGGTACAATGAGTCGCTACTTTCACTTGCAGGAGTTTATAAACCGGCAGAGAAAATAGAAGATAGTAAAGTACCACTTGCTTTAAGTTATTATTTGAATCAACACCCAAATATAAAGAAAATCTATTTGCATTTAGATAATGATAAAGCAGGTAGAGAGTCAACTGAAGCAATAAAATACTTGTTATCAAGTAGATATGAAGTCATTGATAATCCTACTCCAATAGGTAAAGATGTCAATGACTTTTTATGTGTAAAACTAGGAATTAAAATAAAAAATACAAAAGAAAGAGAGAGATAAATTATGAGATTTAATTATTATTTGTTGGGGGAAATTTTGAGAGAAAGAAGAATTGAGAAAGGACTTTCTAAAAATAAATTAGCCCAATATGTTGGAATTAGTCAGCCAGAAGTTACAAGAATTGAAAACGGAACTAGAACAGTTCCTAATATAATTACACTTATTTATATGTGTGAAGTTTTAGATTTAGATTTTATAAATCTATTAAAGATTACAGGATATGTTGATGAAAAAAATCTAATTATTAAAGGAAATTTTGATATGAGAAAATACAAAAATAATTCAAAAAAAGATAAAGAATTAGAGTTCGTTGTCTATGCAGATAATGAAGAAAAAGCAATAAAAATTGTTGAAGATGTACTTGAAGAATTAGATTTAAGTGAGGAAGAAATTGATAAAATTTCTAAAATAGTTATAGATGTAGTAGAAGAAAATATTGATAAAAAGCAAAAAAATATTAAAGAAAAAAGTGATAAAAGTATATGTGAAACTTGCGAATATTTTTGTTCAAAATGTGGCAGATGTACTTTAGAACACTAGATTCTTACTAGGACACTATGTCCTAGCCAGCACTGAAAACCTACTCCCGTAAGTTTTCGATTGTGGGGAAATCCCCAAACCCCTTAAAAAGAATAAAAATAATAAAACGATTAAAGATTAGTGCAACATTGTACTAATCTTTTATGACTTTAGAAAGGAGATTTTAAATTGAAAGAATTATTATTTTTTATATTAGGTATGATAGTTGGTGGTCTTACAATGACTACTGTAATGGCTTGTTTGCAAATCAATAGAATAAAAGAAATGGAAACAAGATGTTTGAAGTTAGAAAAGGAAAAGTCGGAGGTAGAAGATGAGAACTAGAAATATCAAGAAACAAGTTTGGCTTAACAGAGAAGAAGCAACCCTTCTAAAAAAGAAAGCCAAGAAAGTTGGACTTAATGAATCAGAATTATTAAGAAATTTAATCATAGGATTTGAGCCTAGAGAAAAACCAGATGAAAGATTTTATGAAGCATTAAATCAAATGAGAGCCATAGGCAATAATCTTAATCAAATTGCAAGAAAAGCAAATTCACTTAATCTTGTTGATTATCCGTTATATCAAAAAGAAGCAGACAAGTGGAATCAATTTATGTTAAAGATTAAGAAAGAATTTTTATTGCCACAAAACATAGGAGCAAAAAATGAATAAGGAATATTTTAAAGAATACAATGATCCAGAGTTTTTATATCAGATGTTAAGTAGGCTTGAATCTGACTGTAAATATTTTTTAGGCAATGGTAATGGCTATGAAAAACACTTATGGGCTTCTACTGTTGATAATCAAATATCGGCAATGAAAGAAATATATAATAAACTTAAAGAAAAGCCAGAGTGGTTAAGTCTGGAGCAAATAAATAATTATGAAAAAGATATGAAGTTAAAATTAAATGAAAAAAATTCAAATCTTACTGAAAAAAATAATAAAAAAGATTATTATGCAAGATAGATTATTTTATCATTAAATGATATAATTAACTCAACGACAAATTGTAATTTGTGGAAATGATTGGAGATGTAATTATGGCTTTTGATTATAAGAAAGAATATAAGGAATTTTATATGCCTAAGAATAAACCTAGCATTGTTGAAATTCCTAAAATGAATTATATTGCTGTTAGAGGACAAGGAAATCCAAATGATGAAAATGGAGATTATAAAAATACAATAGGTTTATTATATGGTGTTGCTTATACAATTAAAATGAGTTATAAAGGTACTCATAAAATAGATGGCTTTTTTGAATATGTTGTTCCTCCATTAGAGGGATTTTGGTGGCAGGAAAATACAAAAGGAATGGATTATAATAGAAAAGATGATATGAAATTTATTTCTATAATTAGATTGCCAGATTTTGTAACAAAAGAAGATTTTATTTGGGCTATTGAAGAAGCAACAAAGAAAAAGAAACAAGACTTTTCAAGAGTTGAATTTTTAACTTATGATGAGGGAATTTGTGTCCAATGTATGCACAATGGTAGTTATGATGATGAACCTGCTACTGTTGAATTAATGCACGAATATATGAAAGAAAATGGATATGAATTAGATATAACAGATACTAGATACCATCACGAAATATATTTAAGTGATCCAAGAAAGTGTGATGTAAGCAAATTAAAGACAGTAATAAGACATCCAATTAAAAAGATTAAATAATTACAAATTACAATTTAACGATTAGATTATATAGAGTTTATCAATAAAATGATAGGCTCTTTTTATTTTGGAAAGAAAGGAGAAACAATGGCTACTACTGGTATATGGAAAATTGAAAAGAGATTAGACCACGTGATAGATTATACAACAAACATTGACAAGACTCTTAATAGTGATTATGGAAAGGAAGCATACAAAGAACTTCATAATGTTATTGAGTATGCTGAAGCAGATTTTAAAACAGAGAATCAATACTATGTAACTGGTCTTAATTGTTCCGTTGAGAGTGCATACGAAGAAATGCTTATTACAAAGCAACAATATAATAAGACTGGTGGCATTTTAGGATTTCACGCATTCCAGTCATTTGCAGAGGGAGAAGTTACTCCAGAACAAGCACACGCTATTGGTGTTAAGTTAGCACAAGAAATGTGGGGCGACCGTTTTGAGGTAATTGTTAGTACACACCTTAATACAAAACATTATCATAATCACTTTGTTATCAATTCTGTAAGTTTTAAAGATGGTAAAAGATATTATGATAAAAGAGAAACTTATGCTAGATTAAGACAACTATCTGATTCACTTTGTGAAGAATATGGCTTATCTGTATTAGAAGAAAAACCGTGTAGAAATAGTAAAATAAACTATGCGAACTATTATAAAGGTTATGTTGAAAAGAATAATTACTATACTACTACAAAAGAAGATGTCGATAGAGCCATTGCACAAGCCTATTCTTATAAAGACTTTGAGTGCTTAATGAAAGCAATGGACTATGAACTAATTTATCGTGGTAGTAGATTAAGTGTAAGGCGTGATCCATATAAAAAGCATATTCGTATAGAAAGAAGTTTTGGCTATGATTATAGTATTGATAGAATAAAGGAACGAATCGAAGTAGAACAGGCTCCTAGAGTACCTTTTATTGAAGAATATGGAAATAAAAAAAGACCTAAAACTTATACTCCATTTAAGAAACAAAAGCACACAGGACTTTATGCTTTATATTTGCATTATTGCTATCTATTAAAAGTGTTTCCAACAGAATATCCAAATAAAAGATTGTCGCCAGAAATTCGTGCCGACCTAAAAGAGTTAGATAAAATATCGAAGCAGACTGAATTGCTCGTGAGTAATAAATTAGATACTTACGAGCAATTTTTTGCGTTTAAGACACAAAAAACAAAAGAGTTAGATAGTTTGCTCGATAAGAGAAGTAAGTTGTGGTACAAACACAAGAAATCTAAAAATCAAAGTGAAAAAGAATCTATAAGAAATGAAATAGACCTATTAAATAAAGAAATTAACCCATTACGAGAGGAGGTGGTTTTATGTGATGGTATAGAAGAAAGAACTCCTAAAATGGAGCAAAAAGTAAATGACTTTGAAGAAAAGAAAGATAAGGAGGTGAAGAACAATGAACTCATCAAGTGACGCTGCTGAAAGTATTGTAAGAATGAGTTTGCAAGGAACAGAGTTTGCTTTAAAGATTACTGGATTATTAACAAAAAACTGTATAGCAGGACTTTATGCTTTATCTAAAGACCAAAAGAAGTCAAAAGGTAAAACAACATTGAATAAAATGTTGAAGTCTGGAAAAGAGTTAAAAATCTTTACTATAAAACAAGAAGATTTAAAACTATTTGGACAAGAAGCCAAAAGATATGGTGTTTTATTTACTGCACTATTTGATAAGAAAAATCCAGATGGCAAAGTAGATATTATGTGTAGAGCAGAGGACGCTGCTAAAATCAATAGAATTGTTAATCGTTTCAAATTATCATCTTATGATGAAGTATCTATTAAGAGTGAAATTATGAAATCTCGTGATGGTAAAGAAGCAAACGATAAGGGTGTTGAAACTAAAAATATTGATGATTTAGTAGATGACATTTTATCAAAGCCAATTCAAAAGGAAGAAAATACAATGTCAAACCCGGAGTTAGCAAAGACAGAAAAAAGCCCTCTGTCCGAGCGTTCATCAACGAGCAAAAACAAGCCAGAGGTGGGTACTAATTCTGATAAAAAGCCATCTGTGAGAGAAGAAATTAAAAGTATCAAAGAAGAACAGAAACAAAAAGCAGAATTAGAAAAATCTGACTTAAAAAAGGATGTTCCAAACAAAGAAACTAAACACGAACAACCTAAAAATAAAAAGAAAAAATCTAAAGAAAGAGGGAAATAAAAATGAATTTTGATGATATTATTACAAGTTCTAATAAAACAGAACAAAATAATGTGCCATTCAACAAAGAAGAATGGGCGAAGAAAAAACAAGCAGAACGACAAGAGTTATATGATTTAGCAGATAAAACTGCCGAAGAAATAAAGAGTGATTCTTTAAAATTCAAACAGTATCTTGATATTCAAGCACAATTTAATGTGTATTCTGTTAATAATGCTCTTTTAATTTCTGCTCAAATGCCAAATGCTACACAAATAAAGGAGTATGATGACTGGAGAAAGGCAGGAGCATTTGTGCATAAGAATCCAGTCTTTATTAAAATACTAGAGCCAAGCGAAAGTTATAATAAAACAGATAATACTACACGAACTTTCTATAATCCAAAGAGAATGCTTGATATTTCACAAACTAATGCAAGACCTAGAGAAAATACTAGAAATCATAGTGATCGAGAATTACTAAAAGCATTTTTACACGAATGTCTTGTTGATGTTTCTAGTGTAGATAATTTATCAGATGGCAAAGGTGCAGAATGGAATAAAGAAGATAATGTCTTATATATTCGTAAAGGACTTGAATCTCCTGCCATTTTTAATGCCTTATCTGTGGAACTTGCTAAAGTAGGATTAGAAGAAAGTGGAAATCAAGAACTAGATAACTTTAAAAGTTATTGTGCTTCTTATTTAGTATGTAAGAAACACGGTATTGATGTTTCATCATATAACTTTGATAATCTTCCAGAAACATTAAAAGATATGGAAACAAACGATATTAAAAATATGCTTGGAGATATTAGAGGTGCTATGGAAGATATGAATGCTCGTATGAGTAATTGTTTTGAACAAATTGCTAGAGAGCAAAAAAATAAAGCACAAGAAAGATAGGAGGATACAATATGAGAGAAACTATGAAAGTATTGGAATTAGATAAATACGAAATAGGTATTGTTATCAACGCACTTAATGATTTAAGAAATAGATTATTAAATGCTAAAGAAGATACCGAGCCTGTTGATGAAGTATTGCTAAAAGCAATAGACGCTCCAGAAAAAAAAAGACCTCTTGTAAAGTGTTTAACGAGAGATGAGAGAAAATACTACTAGAACTACAAAATGGCTTTGTATTCTAGGTATTATCCCTACGATATGGTTGGCTCTTTTAATTGCTCCATATATAAGTGGTGGTTTTCCAATGATTATAAAGGAATTTCCAAACGCAATAAATGAGCCTTTTAACCTATCTTGGTGTAATGATAGTATAAGAACAATATTGATTTTTATAGTAATTTATATTATGGGAATTGGTATTTGTTTATCCAACAAGAAAAACTATCGTAGGCGAGAGGAACACGGCTCTGCAAAGTGGGGCATTGCAAGAGAGGTAAATAAGAAGTATATGCAAAAGCCATTTTCAAATAATAAAATACTAACCCAAAATGTAGGTGTTGGTATAAATGCTAAAAAACACAGAAGAAATTTGAATGTTTTAGTCTGTGGTGGTAGTGGAGCAGGTAAAACAAGATTTTATTGTAAGCCAAATATTATGCAGACAAACACTTCTTTTGTAGTGCTTGATCCAAAAGGAGAAATCGTAAGAGATTTAGGACACCTTTTAGAAAAGTCTGGTTATGAAGTAAAGGTGTTGGATTTAATCAATATGGAAAGAAGCCATTGTTATAATCCTTTTGTTTATTTAAAGTCGGACAATGATGTTCAAAAACTGGTAACGAACTTGTTTAAGGCAACGACACCGAAAGGCTCATCAAGTAATGATCCATTTTGGGATACTGCTGCAAGTATGCTACTTTTAGCACTTGTCTTTTATTTAAAATACGAAGCACCAGCAGAAGAACAAAACTTCCCAATGGTTATGGAATTATTAAGAGCAGGAGAAGTTCACGAAGATGATGATTCTTATTTAAGTCCACTTGATGTACTATTTAATCGTTTGGAAAGTAGAGAGCCAGAACACATTGCAGTCAAATACTATCGAGATTACAGAAGTGGCTCGGCTAAAACATTAAAATCAATACAAATTACACTTGCTTCAAGACTAGAAAAGTTTAACTTGGAAAGTTTGGCTTCTCTTACAATGGTAGATGAATTAGATTTGCCATCACTAGGAGAAAAGAAAGTAGCACTATTTGCACTTATCCCAGACAATGATACCTCGTTCAATTTTCTAGTCAGTATTTTATATACGCAACTGTTTCAGCAGTTGTTTTTTTTGGCAGACCATAAGTACGGTGGAAGTTTACCAGTACCAGTCCATTTTGTGATGGACGAGTTCGCTAATGTAAGTTTGCCAGATGACTTCGACAAGATACTTTCAGTTATGAGAAGTAGAGAAGTATCAGTAAGCATTATTTTACAAAATTTAGCACAGTTAAAGGCTTTATTTGAGAAACAATGGGAATCAATAGTTGGTAACTGTGATGAGTTCCTTTACTTGGGTGGTAATGAGCAAAGTACCCACAAATATGTTAGTGAGTTGCTTGGAAAAGAAACAATAGATTTAGATACACACGGTAAGAGTACAGGACACTCTGGAAATTACTCTACTAACTATCAAATTAGTGGTAGAGAACTTTTGACACCAGATGAGGTAAGACTTTTAGACAATAAGTATGCTCTTTTATTCATAAGAGGAGAAAGACCAATTATGGATTTAAAGTATGACATATTAAAACACCCAAATGTATCAAAGACAACAGATGGGAAAGAAAAGCCTTATATTCACGGTGGAATAGAAAATGCAGTTGCTTCGATTATTGTAGATGAAGATATAAACAATTATGAATTTACAGAAATTGAAGAATTAGAAAGCGATTATGAACTTTTATCTTCAGATGAGATAGAAGAATATTTTAAAGAAAAGGAGAATAGGAAAAATGAAAAACAATAAATTAAAATTAGGAAAAAAAGGAAAGAAGTTATTTAAAGTATATGCTTTAGGAGTATGTGCGTTTGCACTAACTATTGGAACAAGTATGCAAGTTTTTGCAGCAGATGATCCTCTAGCAGTGGTAAACAATTTATCAAACTTTATCTTTGGTTTGATTAGAGCAATAGGAATGATTTTACTAGGTTGGGGAATTGTGCAATTTGGACTTGCTTTAAAGAGTCACGATCCTAGTCAAAGAGCAAATAGTTTTCTAACTATTGCAGGAGGTATTATCATTACTTTTGCAAAAGAAATCCTAAATATGATTACAGGTAGTTAAAATGTTGAAGAAGCATAGGGGTAAGAGAAAATCTTACTCCTTAAATTTATTTATAAGGAGGTGCATTAAATGTCTGGAAATTGGGTAGTACAGAATTTAGAAAATGCTTTGGAAACTTGGAATAGTAAATTGTCAGAAATATGGGGACTTATTACACAGTCACCAGAACAATTTAAAGGTGGCAGTATATGGAAAGTCATTGTGAATATTCACGGTGCATTACAAGCGATAGGCTTGGCTTTATTAGTTTTATTCTTTGTTATAGGTGTTATGAAAACTTGTGGCTCATTTGCAGAAGTAAAGAAGCCAGAACACGCACTAAAACTATTCATAAGGTTTGCTATTGCAAAAATAGTAGTGACTTATGGACTAGATTTAATGCTTTCTATATTTAAAATAGTACAAGGAACAATATCTACTATTATGACAGCAGCAGGACTAGGTGGAGCAACACAGACAACACTCCCACAACAAATAATAAATGCAGTAGAAAGTTGTGGCTTTTTTGAGTCGATTCCATTATGGGCAGTCACTCTTATTGGTGGACTATTTATAACAGTATTGAGTTTCATAATGATAATGACTGTTTATGGAAGATTCTTTAAATTATACTTATATACTGCTATTGCTCCTATACCACTTTCGACATTTGCAGGAGAGCCAGTACAGAATGTTGGAAAAAGTTTCTTGAAATCATATTGTTCAGTATGTTTGGAGGGAGCGATTATAGTTCTTGCTTGTATTATTTTCTCATTATTTGCTTCTAGTCCACCAGTAGTGGACGTAAATGCAGCAGCCGTTACACAAGTTTGGAAGTATATAGGAGAGTTGGTTTTCAATATGCTTGTGTTAGTTGGAACAATAAAACTAGCAGATCGTGTTGTTAGAGAAATGATGGGACTATAAAGAAAGGAGAATTAAAGATGGAAGATATAAAACAATATATGGGAATGAGAATCGAACATCACGCAAATGTTGTAGATGTTGGATTTACTTATGGAATACCAGTTGCACTGATAAAGTATGATAAAGAAAGCATTTTAGATAAGACTAATTATTCCATAGCAACTGATTTCTATATTGATGAAAGTCATAAGTTGCATTATAAAAAGTTACAATTTTTTATTGGCGAAAGGAAAGCAAAAAATGAGTTTAGTAAACTTACTAACAATGCAAAGGAATTAAATGTCAAATTTATTGGTATTGATGATTGGGATAGACCAGTTTATAAAGACAAAAAGGGAAATTTATATAAAGATGTCAATTTAGGTAGGGGAATAATAAGTTTATGTACTGTTTGTAATGATGATTTTTATGGAGAACCTCATATTCCAATAAAAGATGATGTGAAAATAAATATTGTTAAATCCTTTAATAAAGATAGGGAGGCACGCTAATGTTGAACAAGGTTATAGAACAGAGAAAAAGAGAAATTGAAAATTTTTTGAAAGATAATGAAGAACATCAAGACAAACACATTGACTATATATTAGTTGACCCAGAAACAAAGGAAACTTATGTATTAGCAAGTGATGAAAATGAAGAAGCAATAGAGTTTACACCATTTACTAAAAACAATGATGGTGGATATTCAAATGTACCAGAATGGGATTTTAATTTTGATTATTATATTTATAATCTTTTAGATGAAGGAAAACAAATTGCTTATATGACCGATAATGTTCATTATAGTATATGGAACTCGATACACGAATTGTATCCTACGGATATTGAATATAAAGATGGTGTCCAAAATTATTTACAATATTGTGTAGATAATAAAATTACTAAAGAATATTTAGATGATAAAACAGGATTTGATACTCCAGATATAATGCAATATTTTGAGGGATTAGCAGTAAATGAGAGAATAGAATATAAAGGTTATATCATTGAAGTAGATGATACTAATTATGATAATCAAAAAGAAGTTTTAGTAAATGTTTATGAAAATCAACAAGATTATGCAGATGGAAAATCAATAGATATTGTTTCTTTAAATAAAATTGGTTTAAAGCAAAATATTAAAGACTATATTGATGAATCATATATAAATACAAATACAGTTACTATCTCTCAATGGCAATATGAAAGAGATAGTGAAAAATCATATTTTGCATTTGTGTTAGGCTATGATTTATTACACAATATGATAAACAAGTATGGTGTATTAGAATGTGATACTAATTATGATTTTTGTGATTATGTAGCAAATCAATTTTTAGATTCAGAAGAATATCATAATGAAAAATATTCTAGTTATGAAATGCTACAAGAATGGTTATCTAAAAATAAAGATAAAATTGAAAAAGAATACAAAGATACAATAGGTTTTGAAGAAAAAATCTATAATAATAATTTAAGAATTATTGATACTGGTTTTAGAAAAGATGAATCTATTGCATTAGTAGAAAAAGATGTACCTAGTATGAACAGAAAAGAATATATTGTTGCCTTTAATTATACTATTGATGAAGAAAAAAATAATCTGTCTTGGGGATATGGTAGATACTATTATGATAAAAAATCAGGTCAAGAAGCCTATAAAAAGGTAATCAATGGTGGAAATCTTGCATTTCATACTCGAGATGAAAGTAGGTAACTATGAGTAGAGAACTTTTTAAAAGTATGACTTATAAAGATGATAAGGTCTATACAAGACAATGTAGTAATAATGTTTACCCAAAAGATTATTATAGTGAGGAAAATACTGGTTTAACTAAAATATACAATAAATTAGGACAAGTAGATTTTGAAAAATGGTTTATTACTAATGGACTTATGACAGGAAATATTGAAGTGTTAAGTGGTAGTAATAAAATACTGCGAAGATTAAATTATGTTGCTAATTTTTTATGGGAAGATAAAGGCTTTAGAGAATTAAAAGATAATGAAGATAAGGCTTTTATGAAATCATTATCTGCTAAAACAGAAAGTGACAAAGAATTAGCAAACAAAGAGAGTATAATAGCAAAAGAAGATATTACAAAATATGTATCTTCTTTCTATGATACTTATAATTCAAAGTATAGAGATACAGAAAGGGAAAGGTAATAGTGTATGAAAAAATACGAAGAAATTATAAAGAAAAGTGATCCATTTAAAAATGCTTTAGCACTAGAATATTTACTCTTAAATGGTAGAGATAATTTACTTGATGATGTTTATTATCAAAACTTACAAGATAATATTAAAGATACTGATGATAAAAGAAGAATGTTTACAAACGGTTATGCTTTAGATTCATTAAAACTTGCTAGAGATATGGCAAAATTGGATACAAAAGAACTTTGTGAGTATATCTATGATGAAGAAAAATATAAAAGAAAACAAGAAAGGAGTAGATAATAAGTGGAAGTTAAAATAAATCGAGAGATTAGAAATTATACTGAAAGTATTTTTTTCGGACTGTCTTTAAGGCAGTTCATTTTTTCTATCTTTGCCTGTGGAGTAGCAGTATTGCTTTACTTTTTATTAAAAGGCAAATTTGGAATAGAAACACTTTCTTGGGTATGTGTTTTAGGTGCAGCACCTTTTGCAGCACTAGGCTTTCTTACTTATAATGGTATGACAGCCGAGAAATTTATATGGGCTTGGTTAAAATCAGAGTTTTTAGTACCTAAACAATTAACTTTTAAGCCTACAAATTTTTATTATGAATTGCTAAAAAATAATATTGAAAATAAACAAAAGGAGGAATTAAAGAATAATGAAAACATTAAAAACATTATTTAAAAATGATAAAGAAAAATTTGTTGCTCCAAAGGGAGTGCAAGACACCATACCAGTACAAAGAATCTGGGAAGATGGTGTCTTTTTAGTTGGAAAGAATAAATATTCAAAGACTTTTAGATTTACAGATATAAATTATGCAGTAGCAAGTCGTAGTGATAAAGAGGCTATGTTTTTAGAATATTCAGAACTATTAAATAGTTTTGATTGTGGAGCAACTACTAAAATAACAGTATCTAACCGTAGATTAAATAAAGTTGATTTTGAAAAGACTATATTACTTCCTATGAATGATGATAGTCTTGATGAATATAGAAAAGAATATAATAAAATGTTATTAGACCAAGCAACTGGTGCTAATGGGATAGTACAAGAAAAGTTTATTACTATTTCAGTAAATAAAAAGAATATCGAAGAAGCAAGAAACTATTTTGCTCGTATTGGAGCAGATTTAAGTAATCACTTCTCACAACTTGGCTCAAAGTGTATAGAACTAAATGCAGTAGATAGACTTCGTATTTGCCACGATTTTTATAGAGTCGGAGAAGAAACTTCTTTTAATTTTGATATGTTATCGAATATGAAGAAAGGACATAGTTTTAAAGACTATGTTTGCCCAGATACAATAGAGTTTGAAAAAGATTATTTTAAAATGGGAAATCGTTATGGTAGAGTATTATTTTTAAAAGAGTATGCTTCTTATATTAAAGACACTATGGTAGCAGAACTTACAGACCTTAACAGAAATATGATGATGTCTATTGATGTTGTGCCTATTGCTATGGATGAAGCAGTACGAGAAGTAGAGAATCGTAGGCTTGGAGTAGAAACAAACATCGCGAATTGGCAACGCAGACAAAATGCGAATCAAAACTTTAGTGCTGTTATTCCATACGACCTAGAACAACAAAGAAATGAAAGCAAAGAGTTTTTAGATGATTTAACTACTCGTGACCAAAGAATGTTTTTATCTGTTTTAACTATGGTGCATACGGCAGATACAAAAGAACAACTTGATAATGATACAGAGAGTTTATTAACTACTGCAAGAAAACATCTTTGTCAGTTCGCAATATTGAAGTTTCAACAAATGGACGGACTTAATACTGCTATGCCACACGGAGTTAGAAAAATAGATACTTTAAGGACACTTACGACAGAAAGTTTAGGTGTTTTTATTCCTTTTAGAGTTCAAGAGATAAATCACGAGAACGGTATTTACTACGGACAAAATGTAATTAGTAAGAATATGATTATTGCAGATAGAAGGCAACTACTAAATGGAAATAGTTTTATTCTTGGTGTAAGTGGCTCTGGTAAGAGTTTTACTGCTAAAAATGAGATAGTATCAGTAATACTTCGTGATCCAAATGCAGATGTTATTGTAATCGATCCCGAACGAGAAGAATCTAGGCTAATAAAAGCACTAGGGGGAGAAGTAATCCATATAAGTGCTACAAGTGATAATCATATAAATGCTATGGATATGAATAGCGAATATGGAGATGGAGCAAACCCTGTTATTTTGAAGTCAGAGTTCATCTTATCTTTGTGTGAACAGTTGATAGGGGGAAATAATCTCGGACCAAAACAAAAATCTATAATCGATCGTTGTACTGCACAAGTATATAGGCACTATCAACAGGGAAATTATCAAGGAACACCACCAACTTTACAAGACTTCAGAGAAGAATTACTAAAACAAACAGAGCCAGAAGCAAAAGAAATAGCACTTGCCATTGAGTTGTTTACGGATGGAAGTTTGAATACTTTTGCTAAACAAACGAATGTTGATACAAATAGTAGGTTAATTTGCTACGACATACTAGATTTAGGTAAACAATTACAACCTATCGGAATGTTAGTAGTGCTTGATAATATTTTAAATAGAATAACAATGAATAGAGCAAAAGGTAGAAATACCTTTATTTTTATTGATGAAATTTATCTGCTATTTCAACACGAATATTCAGCAAACTTCTTATTTACTTTATGGAAAAGAGTTCGTAAGTATGGTGCGTATTGTACTGGTATAACGCAAAATGTAGATGACCTTTTACAAAGTCATACTGCTAGAACTATGTTAGCCAATAGCGAGTTTATAGTAATGCTTAATCAAGCAAGTACCGATAGATTAGAACTTGCGAAGTTATTAGGTATATCAGACTTACAAATGAATTATATCACTAATGTTGGAGCAGGACAGGGATTGTTAAAAGTTGGAAGTTCACTTGTACCATTTATAAGTAAATTCCCAACTAATACAAAACTTTATAAACTAATGACTACTAAACTAGGCGAAAGTGATTAGTCTAGGAGGTGTCTAAAATGGCAAATATAAAAGTGAAAGAAGTTGGTAAAAAAACAATAAAAACACTTGATAAAGGAGCAATAGCAACAGAACGATTAAAAGACACTATTGTTCATACAAAAGAGAAAGCAGAAAATACCCAATCAAATGACAATAATATAGTAGAAGATGGAAGTAATAAAATAACTTTTGTTGCAAATCGTACAGTTGATGAAACACTTTATCATTTCAATAAATATGGAAAAAAAGCAGTAGTGGAAACGAAAGATAATATTATTAAAACAAAAGTGAAAATAAAGAATATAAAAGATAAACTACTGGCTCAAAAAAATAAAAAGGTAGCAACTAAAGGAACTAAAACTACTATAAAAACTGGAAAGAGTGTTGCAAAAAAAGCAGAGAAAGCAGCGAAAGAATCTATTAAGGCTTCTCAAAGAGCATTAAAACTTGCAAGAGAAACTGCAAAACAAACTGCTAGAGCAACAAAGGCAGTAGTGAAAGCCACTATATCTGCAATAAAAGGTATAATTGCTGCAACAAAAGCACTTATATCTTTACTTATCGCAGGTGGTTGGGTTGCTATGGTTGTAATCATTATAATATGTCTAATAGGGCTACTTGTTGGCTCTATTTTTGGCATATTCTTCAGTAGTGAAAAAACAAGTCCAAATGCTATTACTATGAAAGATGCAATTGCCGAGTGTAACCAAGAATTTTCTGATAAACTTCAAACAATACAAGACCAGAATCCACACGACGACTATGTTCTTGATGGTAGTATGGCTTCTTGGAAAGATATGTTAATTATCTATACTGTAAAAATAGCAAATGGTTTTGATGGACAAGAAGTTATAACAATGGATGATAATAAAAAATCAATAGTTAAGCAAATATTCTGGGAAATGAATAGTTTATCTTCAGAAGTAAAAACAGAAAAGGTAACAGAACAGGGTGTTAATACTGATGAAATGCCAAAAGAAGTAGAAAAACAAGTTTTGCATATTACTATAACTTCTAAAAATGCAGAACAAATGAAAAATGAATATCAATTTAGTGCTGCACAAATAAGACAATATAATGAATTATCTAGTAGTGAATATAATTCGCTTTGGGGTGGAGTTATCTATGGATTAAATAATACTAGAGATTTTATTAACTGGCGACAAGCAGGGCAAAGTTGGTCTAATATAAGAATAGGTAACACGAGTAGTACCATAGGTAATATAGGTTGCTTGGTAACTTCAATAGCAATTCTAATTGAAAAGTCTGGAGCGAATACAACTATCATTCCATTTAATCCAGGTACTTTTGTAGAAGCATTAAATAATAATGGGGGCTTTGATGAAAAAGGAAATTTATACTATGCACCAATAAACAAAGTAGTTCCAAACTTTAGATATGTTGGCAATGTTAATTTAAGAGGAAAAACTAGAGCCGAAAAATTAGAATCAATAAAACAATATCTTAATTTAGGTTTTCATCTAACTATCGAAGTAAAAGGTGCAACACCGGGAAATCAACATTGGGTAGCAATACTTGGAGTTGATGGGAATAATGTAAGTATTGTTGATCCTGCTAGTGATAAAACTGATTTATGGAGTGCCTACGAATGGAGCAAATCATCACAGTTCAACTATTTTAAGGCAGAGTAAAATGATACTTGCATTGATAAAATTGAGTATAGGAATCTTATTCTTATATATAAAAATTAAAAGGGTTATTTCAAAATTTAAGAAATAACCTTAATACATATAAAAATCATAAAATATGAATTATAATATTTATAAAGTGATTTAGCAATTTTTTACAAGAACTATTTATTATAAATTTGTTAGAATTATAGTGATTTGTTGGAGGTAAAATTATGTCTAAAGAAGTTCGTAGAGTTACTTATGATAATAAATTAAATGTTGAAGTATTAAGTTTCTGTAATATTGAGCAATCTTTTCCGAAACATTTTCACGATTATTATGTTGTAGGCTATGTAAAGAAAAGCAATAGAAATTTGATTTGTAATGAAAGAAAATATCTTTTAAAAGGTGGAGAAATTCTTTTGCTAAATCCACACGACTATCACGAATGTTCTTCTAATAAAGATGTTTGTTTATAATATAGTAAAAATTTTAGATATTAGTATTAAAATTTATTTTTTTAATTTTTTTGAAACTTTTTATCTAAAAGTAGGGATTATGTTAGTGTAGGTGATGAAAATGACTAGTCAAAGAAACCTCAAAAAATTTAATGAAATATATGATTCTACATATTCAGATATTCTTAAATATATTGTAATTAAATGTCATAATATCAATGATGTTAATGATATTTTGCAAGAAACGTATCTTGAATTTTGGAAATTATTAAATAAAAAAGATATTGAGGATAAAAATATTAAGAGTTATTTAATTGGAATAGCAATTAACAAGATAAAAAAATATTATAGTTTTATCTATAAATTAAATGAAATATCAATATTTTCTAAAAATGATAAAGATATAGAATTAAAAGAAACATTTGAATCTAGTATAAATATTGAAGATTCAATCATAAAAAAAGAGGAATTTTTAGAAGTGTGGAAGTATATAAAATCTAAAAAAAATCAGAATATTCCTAAAATATTTTATTTGTATTATAAATTAGATTTAACTATTAGAGAAATTTCAGAACATTTGGGTAAGAGCGAATCATATATAAAAAATTCACTTTATCGTACACTGAAAGAGTTACATAAAGATTCAGAAAGGGAGTCTAGGTAAAATGAAGAACAATAAGAAAATGTTTCGAGAAGTGATTGATAATGAATTTGATAAAGAAAAAAATTATCAAAAAATATTAGAACGAATTGAAGCAATGGAAAGAAAGGAAAATCAGATGAAAACATTTTTTAAGTTTAGTAGTGCTACTGCTATATTCGTAGTAGCGATTATAGGAGGTATGTTTGTATTAAAAAATAATGGTGGTATAAACATTTTAAAACCATCTACAAAAATAGAAGAACATAATGATAAAGATAATGTTGTGGGTGGGGATAGAATAATTATCAATAATAAAAGTAATAGCGATATGAGTGGATCTGTCAAAATAAATGCAAAATATAAAGAAATAACATTAAATCAAATACAGGAAAAAATCAACACAAATAATATAGTTATACCTAATGGATTTGAAATTAGTGAAACATTTACATATTATACAAAAGAGGATACTTCTAGTAACGATTATAACATTTTACACGATTATGTTATAAATTATAAAAAAGATGAAAGTGGACACATTTTTATTAGTTTTTCAGAGGTAGGTAATCCTATTAGAGATTATCACTTTGACACAAAAAATGATAAGAAATCAATGATAAATAAAAATGAAGTGCTTATTTCAAAATATGGAAGTTCTTATATTGCAACATTTAAGAAAGATTCTATGAATTTTGATATTGAAACTAAAGGTATTTCAGAAGAAGAACTTATAGAATTACTTAAATCAATTATTTAATTTTAAAGGAGTAATATTATGACATTTTTTAGTAGAAGTTTACTTAGTATAAAGAAAAGAAAGAGCCGTACAATACTGCTCTTCTTGGCAGTTTTACTTATTGCTAATATTATGGCAGGGGCTATTTCAATAAAAAAAGCCTTGATTAAGACAGAAGAATTATATGGAGATGCTATGCCAATAGTTGTGTCTATTGAAGAAGATTATTTGGAATCAGATACCGATAATACATTAAGTCCAGAACTTGTAACTGAACTCGGTAGATCCCCTTATGTAAAATCGTATAAATACTATTTTGATTATATGCTAAAGAGTCAAGGACTTAGGCTAAATGATAATACCGATCCTAATGATATTGCACCTGTTGCAGATTTAACTATTAAGGGAACGAACGATACAGTAATTGATTTAGTTAATAGTGGAATTTTAAAAATAAATGAAGGCAGAGGCTTTACAGAAGAAGAAATAAAAAAAGCAGAGAATGTAATCATTATTTCAGAAGAGGTTGCAACATTTAATAATTTGAATATTGGAGATACCATAAAAATGGGAATGGATTTACAAAATAACAAAGGAGATTACTTTGGCTTTACAGAAGATACATATAAAATAGTTGGAATATTTGAAGCAAAAAAAGAGTATGAGAGAGATGAAAACGGAGAACTAATGGAACTGGCTAATAAGTATTTAGATACTATATATATGCCAAATGATTCACTACAAAATATTCATTCAAAAATTATGCAAGAAAAAGAAAAACATAATATTGAGGAGTATGATAATTTTCGCTCTGTTGCAATATATTATTTAAATAGTAAAGAGAATTTAGATAATTTTAAAAATGAAAATACACTTAAATTGCCAAAAGGTTTTGCCTTTGCAGATAATTCTAGCAATTTGACTACTTTGTCTGGTCCAATTCAAAATATGGAAGATATTGCAGATACAATAGTTAAGGCAAGTATAATAGCCTCTGTAATTGTAATAGGACTTATTATGATATTATTCTGTAAAGAAAGAAAACAAGAAATGGGAATATATTTAGCATTAGGTGAAAGAAAGATAAATATTGCTTTACAGATTTTAATTGAAACCTTAATAGTAGCCTTTGTTGGAGTTACAATATCAATCTTTACTGGTAGTTTAATTGCCAAGAATATTTCAAATCAAATTGTTGAAAATCAATTTGTTATAAATAGTGGAAATAAAAAAAGTGCTTATGGAAGTGATAAGCCAACAATATCGGAGATTATTCCAGAAGAACAAGAAATAGAAGTAGAATGTAAAGTTAATCTTGATATAAATACAATACTATCTATTTATGTAATCGCTTTAGGCAGTATAACAGTATCTGTTTTGATACCAATAGGCTATACATTAAAATTGAATCCTAGAAAGATATTGATGTAGGAGGTATTATGGAAAATAATTATATATTATCTACGGAAAATTTAAATTATTATTATCAAGATGGTGACAAAATAAGATACATACTAAATGATATTTCATTTAATTTTGAAAATGGCAAATTCTATACAATTTTAGGTGAAAGTGGAAGTGGAAAAACAACACTATTGTCATTATTATCAGCACTAGATAATCCAAAAAAAGGGCGTATTTTATATAAAGGAATGGATATTAGAAATATTGGATTAGAAGAATATCGAAGAAATAAAATAGGTATTATATTTCAAAATTACAATTTGATTAAATATATGACAGGACTTGAAAATCTATATGTTGCAATGGGGATAACTGATAATCATATATCTGGAAATAAAAAGACTATTGCTAAAAATTTACTCGCATTTGTAGGTATTGACAAAGTAAAAGCCAGTAGAACAGTTAATAAATTATCTGGAGGAGAACAGCAAAGGGTTGCTATTGCAAGAAGCCTATCAACAGATGTAGACCTGTTATTTGCAGATGAGCCAACTGGTAACTTAAATATGGAAATATCTTTAGAAATTGTAAAAATCTTTAAAGAACTTGCTCATAATCATAATAAATGTATTATTATGGTAACTCATTCAAAAGAACTGGCAAATATGTCAGATGTCATTTTGAAACTTGAAAAAGGAACACTCTCAAATTATGAAAAGTAGTTTTTTAGAAGAATTTAGTAATGAATCTAGTGTAAGTGGTATTTCTTCCACTGAAGAAATAGTGGAAGACGATATAACATATTTAGAAAAACAAAAAAGAAAGAAAAAAAAGATTTTTATAGTATGTATAATTGCTTTAGTAATTGTAATTCCGATTATAATCTTTTCTAAATTAGTTACAATTCCTGACTTTGAAAATAACTTGAGTGAAATAGCAATAAAATGGGGTAGAGATAATGATATAGTTATAAAAGAGGAACAAGAATATAACAATAAAGTAAAAGAAGGGTTTATTATTTCACAGTCTATTCCTAAAAACAAAAAGATTTTTAAGAAAAGTACAGTTGTTATAAAAGTAAGTCTTGGAAAGAATCCAAATGAGTTTATAGATGTTCCAGATTTGAAAAATTCAAGTGCAACAGAAATAAAATTATGGAAAGATAGTCAAGAACTTAGATATGTAACGATAAAGGAAGAATACTCTGATACTATTCAAAAAGGGAATATAATAAGTTATGAATTTGAAAGTGTTACTACTAATGAAACGAATTTCACTAGAAGCGATAAACTTAATATCATTGTTTCAAAAGGTACTGAAGCAGTAATGATGGAAGATTTTAAAGATAAGTCTAAAGATGAAGTTATAAAATGGTGTAATGGTCATAATTTGAATTATAAAATAATTGAAAATTTTAGTAGGAGTGTAGATCCTAACATAGTTATTTCACAATCCATAAAAGCAGGCACTGAAGTAGAAAAAGAAAAAGAAATAGTTTTTGAAATATCCAAAGGAGAAGAAATAATTATACCTAATTATAGTAATATTTCTAGTGAAGATGCTCCTTCTGTAAATGAAAAAATAAAAGTTAAAATTAAGTTTGTTTATAATATGAAAGTGAATTATGGAAAACTTATAAATCAGTCTATAAAAGCAGGAACAAAGCAAAGCAGTGATGATAATGAAATTATTTTAACTTATTCTCTAGGAGTTCCATATTTTAGCAGTATGGTTGGTAAAAACGAAAGTGAAATTGCTAAAGTATTTTATGAATATAATCAAAAAGGAGTCAATTTTACTTATAGTATAAAGTACACTGATTCATCTTTAGAAAAAGGAGAAATAGTTTCTACATCTAAATCAAATGAATTTGTAACAATGAAAGAACATATAGAAATTTATGTAAGTAATGGTGTTAATCACAACATTGAAGATAGTTTGGAATCGAATGTCAATGATGATAATTAGGAGGTAAAAGTAATGCAAAAGTTAGAATGGATTATGTGTCCTATTTGTAAAAATAAAACAAGACTGAAAATGAGAGATGATACTATTATGAAAAACTTTCCTCTTTATTGTCCGAAATGTAAAAATGAAATTTTGATAGAAGTTAAGAATATGCAAATAAAAGTCATTAAGGAATAAAATTGATGAATTAGGGTCTATAAATATGTGATTATATTTATAGACTATTTTTTTATAAAATAGAAGTTATATTACAAAAAACGACAAATTTTACGGACATAATTTGATATAATTTTTAAAAATTATGTTGTGATATTTTGTAAAATGTTGAAGATTAAAACAAGAGCTAGACGCATAGACGCAGAGCCGATAATCTATGAATCAATATCATAGGTTATTGACTCTTTTTATATTTATCACAATTAGATGAAGATAATAAAGGAGCAATGGCTGTTCTAATATAGTAATAATATATGATAGAAAGGTATAAAAAGATGTAAAAAGTAGTAATAGAAGTAATTTTAAGTGGTATGTGGTAAATGGTACTTTCGATTATTGATATTACTATAAAAGTTTAAATGTAAAAAGTCCATATACAATAAGTAGTATTCGAAGATATGCTCGTTTACATAGCGATTGCTTGTAATAGGAGCAAACGATACTATGATTGTAGAAGATGATTACTATGAATTAAATTTTGTAGAAATTAGATATAAAGGAAAGAGAGCAAAATACACTCTATTTGCAGTAGGGGTATTTTACTCTCTTTTTGTTTGTTTTGGATTAGGGCATTGTCGTAGCCCACCTTTGTTCAATTTGAATTTAAAAAAACAAATTGAACGGAGGAAAGAAAGATGGCAGAACGCCCAAAAAGAAGAAAATATAGGGATAACCCTTATACATTAAATTATTGTGAAGAAACAAATATTTATATAGTAGTATTTAAAGATGTGAAAGGACAACTTCAAAAAATAGAAGTTAGTAAGGAAATATATCAAGCATTTGATAGGTTTGAGTTAGATGATGTAAAGGAACTAAATGAATATGATCGACATATAGAACATTCAGAAGTGTTTGAAAACAACTTAACTGAAAAAGCAATGGGCAAGCCTATGTTAATTGATGAAATAGTAGAAAATCAAATTATCAATGAAGAATTAAAGAAAGCAATACAAGAATTACCAGAGATTCAGAGAAAAAGGTTAAAGAGATATTATTTTGATGATATGACTATGGAGCAAATAGCACTAGAAGAAAAGTGTTCAAAAGTAGCAGTTAAATATAGCATAGATATAGCAATTCAAAAAATATCAAAAAAATTTAAAAATTAGACTTAACTTTTTGCTTATTAGTGAGGAAACAAGTGAGAGGGAGTAAAAAACCTCTTGCCTGTTTCTTTTTTGAAACAGGGAGTTCTTTGAAAATTTGATATACATTCATCAAATACATTCCTACTATTGATAGCACTTTAGCGAGTACGCTTGACGATAAATACTTGGCTATAAAATTAGGTAGCACCTAATCTGCAATGACAAATAGTAGAATTAAAGATACTCCTGCCTAGCGACAGACTCAAGCAATCGGGGCAGTCTTGTGAGAACCACAAGAGGATGGAATTTCCGTGAGAATAATGTAGCACATTGTTCGTTTGATGAAATCCTAAACTGAGGGTATTAAGAAAAATATCAGTTATAAAAAAATAAAAATAAGAAAAATTGAAATATGAAAGCCAGAGTATCATTAGATATTTTGGCTTTTTTACATATAAGGAGGAAAAATTTTAATGAAAAGAAAAAATTATAAAGTAAGAGTAAAACTGATATTTGAAACTGCTATGGATCATTCACAAACAAGTATGAAAAAAGCACAAGAAGATGTTGATAGAGTTTTAACTAATTATTTGAAAGGTAAGAAAATGAATATATTAAATTTATTTAATGAGCCACCACACATTATATATAAGGTTGAAAAAATAGATGAAGAACTTTGAAATTCAAAAAGGAGATATTTACTATGCTATTCTTGATCCAGTAATAGGGAGTGAGCAAGATGGAAAAAGACCTGTGGTGGTAGTCCAAAATAATCTTGCGAATAAGCATAGCCCAACAGTAATAGTTGCTCCTATAACAACAGTCATTAAAAAGACATATTTACCAACTCATATAGTGATATATAAAAATAACTTTCTCAAAAAAGATTCAACAATTCTTGTAGAACAAATTAGAGTAATTGATAAATCAAGAATAACTGCTTATTTAGGAAAATTAAATGATTTTCAAATACAAAAAGTAAATAAAGCAATATCAATACTATTTGAATTAGTATAGATATTTTGCTTTTTTTATTATGAAAGAAAATATAAATGCATAGATTTAAAGAGGAGGAATGATAGTGTGGATGAAATTAAATATAATGTTAATACTTTCATAAATAAGGATATTGATGATAACGATAGTATAGAAAAAATCTTTAATCAGAAATTATTAAAAATAATACTTTTATTAGAAAATAGTAATGTTTGTCAAGTGTGAGAAACTAAAAAACACACAATTCAATTTTTGTAGGTTTCATTTTAAAATTTAATCGAAAGAAAGGAGGGGACTCTCTATGAAGAAAAATAGAGTTGATATATATACAAGACTTTCAGATGAAGATAGATATAAAAAGAATAAAAGTGATGATAGTGAATCTATTGCTAATCAAAAAAGTATGTTGTTAAAGTATGCATTAGAACAAGGTTGGGAAGTAATAAATGTATATAGTGATGATGATTATTCTGGAGCAGATAGTTCAAGACCACAATTTCAAAAATTATTAAAAGATTGTGAAGATGGTGTAGTAGATATAGTTTTATGTAAAACACAAAGTAGATTTTCAAGAGATATGGAAATTATTGAAAAGTATATACACAATAAATTTATTGAATGGGGAGTACGCTTCGTTAGTATTGTAGATAATGCCGATACTGCAAATAAGGGTAATAAAAAATCTAGGCAAATAAATGGTTTGGTTAATGAATGGTATTTAGAAGATTTGTCAGATAATATCAGAGATTCTTTACAAAATAGGAGAGAAGATGGTTTATATTTAGGCTCTTTTGCTCCTTATGGTTATATGAAAGATCCATCAAATAAGAATAAGTTAATTATTGACCCTGTTGCAGCAGAAGTTGTAAAAGAAATATTTGACTTATATAAATCTGGGGTAGGATATTATAATATTGCTATGACTTTGAATGAAAGAGGTATTCTTACACCTAGTAATTATAAAAAAGAGAAAGGTAGTAAATATATATGCAGACAAGCCAGATTTAAAGAAAAAACAAAATGGTCACAAGATTCTATTGCTAAAATATTAAGAAATGAAGTTTATATTGGTAATTTAGTACAAGGTATAAGAACTTATGTCAGTTATAAAAATCATAAATCATATATTAAGCCAAAAGATGAATGGACTTATTCTTACGGTACACACGAACCTATAATAGATATAGATACTTGGAAAACAGTTCAAGCAAAGTTTAAATCTCGAACTCGAACAAGTAGAACAACTGGAGAAGTATATATGTTAAGTAGAAAAGTCTATTGCAAAGAATGTGGTAGTGTATTCAATAGACAACTTTATAATACAAAAGATGGAAAAGTACCATATATGAAATGTAAGAGTAGAAAGTTAGCAAGTCGTGATTGCGTTAATAAAGAATCTATTAGATGTGATAGATTAGAAAAACTAATATTAGATGAATTGAATAAGCAATTAGAGTTATATTATAATATTGATGAACTAGAAAGATTATATATTTTACAAAAAAAATCTTTAAATAGTAATACATTAGTCAAAAGTGAGGCATTAAATCAAGAAAAAGAATTGCTAGAAGAAAAAGTTGCAAAAAAGAATGAACATTATAAATCTTTATATGAAGATAAATTAGAAGGAATAATTACTCAAGAAGATTTTGTAATGTTTAGAGATAAATTCACAAAAGAAATAGAAGAATATAAAAATAGAATTGAAACAATAAATGAAGAATTAAATACGATAAAATCAAAGGAAGAAAATATTAAAACAAGTAAAGAGGTTTTTGAAAAATACAGACATATTGATAAACTTACAAAAGAAATTGTTGATGAATTTATTGATGTAATTAAAATTGGAAAAGTTAATAGCGAAGATAATAGCAGAGATATAGATATTCATTTGAATATCATTAATTTAGATTAGTCACCTTGCTAACAAGTATCTCGGACACGGTGGGAGTGATCCTGGCGCTAGTGGGAATGGAATAATTGAGAAAGATTTGACTTTATTAATTAGTAAGTATATGTATGATAGATTAAGAGAACTGGGTGTTCCTGTTAAAATGACTAGAACTACTGATGAAACTTTGGATAGTACTGTTAGATCAAGGAGAATAACGGATGCTTATGGTACAGGGAAAGATGTTATTGTTATAAGTAATCACATAAATGCAGGAGGTCCAGCATTTCTAGGTTGTGATTAAACTAGACTCCTTCTAAGATTAAGAAAGCCTTTAATTATAAGGCGAAGAACACAATTTATGTGTTAATTAATTTTAGGAGGATTTTTTATGTTAGATAAAAAAAGTTATGTAGATTTTATTAAAAGAATTCAAGGATTGGAAGATGTAGAAACAGGACTTGAAAAAGAATTTGGTAAGTTGATGTTTGATGTTCCTAATATTTGTTTAGATGAATGTAAACAATTAGCATTTGACATATTGGAAAGTGCAATGGGAGATCTTGATAGGGATACTACAGAGTTTATATATGAAACAAATTATGGGAAAAATATAGAAGAATGGCGATTAAGAGAATGTGGATTATATGATATTAAATCATTTGAGGAATTATATGATTTAATAACTTTCAAAAGAAATAGTAGAAAAATATTTGTTATAGCGGACACACATTTTAATCATAAAAATATTATTAAATATTGTAATAGACCATATAATTCTGTAGAAGAAATGAATAAAGATATTATTCGTAAATGGAATAGTGTTGTTAGACCAAATGATATAGTTTTTCACTTAGGAGATTTTGGATTTGGAACACAGATGGAATTGGGTTCTATATTTAAACAATTGAATGGAAGAAAATATTTAATAATGGGAAATCATGATTATAAAGCTGGTAAAAAGTATTATGAAGAAATAGGCTTTGATAGAGTATATAAAGAGTATACATTAGGAAATATGGTTTTAAGTCATTATCCTAAAGAAATTACAGAAGGTCAAATTAATATTTATGGACATATTCATGATGCTGAACCTAAAGATTGGTATGATGATGACTTTCATGTTTGTGTATCTGTAGAGAAAATAAATTATATTCCAAAAAAACTTAATGATTTATTAAAGGAAGTTATTTATGAATAATAATGCAGGAATATATATAAGATTATCTCAAATGGATGATTATATGCGAGAAAAATTTGAAAGTGAAAGTGTAGAGAATCAACGAGTTATACTAACTGATTATGCTAATAGTCATAACTTTAATGTTGTTAAAGAGTATGTCGATGATGGATATTCAGGAACTAATTTTGATAGACCAGCATTTAAAGAAATGTTAGAAGATTTAAAAAATAAAATTATAGATACAATAATAGTAAAAGATCTATCAAGACTAGGTAGGGATCATATTCAAACAGGATATTTTGTTGAAACATTTTTTCCTTCTCAAAATATAAGATTCATTTCTTTATTGGAAAATTTAGATAGTCAACTACAACCAGATTACAACGATAATGCAACATTTGTTATGGCTTGTAATGATTATTTTAGCAAGCAAAATTCTCTAAAAATAAGAGCAATATTAGATATGAAAAAAAGAGAAGGAAAATTTGTGGGTAGTCAAATTTCATTTGGATATATGAGAGATCCAGAGGATAAAAATCATTTAGTTCCCAATCCCGAAACAGCACCAATTGTTAGAAAAATATTTGAATTATCTTTAAAAGGAGAGTATCCAAACGAAATAGCAAATTACTTAAATGAAAAAAAGTATATAACTCCAAGTAAATATACTAATCACAAGTGTAAAAAAGCTGATGAATGGAATTCCCCAATGGTATTAAAGATTCTCCAAAATAGAATGTATGCTGGAGATTTAGTACAAAGTAAGTCTGAAAAAGCAAGTTATAAGTCATCAAAAAAAATAAATAATCCAAAATCAAAATGGATAGTAGTAGAAAATACTCATGAACCACTTGTTAATAAAAAAGATTTTTTTAAACTACAAGAATATCGTTTAGTAAAAGATAAAACCTTGAATGGTAGAGAAAAAAGATTGTTTGAAAATTATATTTATTGTAAAGAGTGCGGGAATGCTATATCATTTTGTATGACAAGAAATAAATTGCATGGTGATTGTTCTACTCACTCAAGATATAATAATAAAAGAAGTTGTAAATCTCATTATATATATTACAATATTATAGAAGATTTACTATTTGAGGAATTAACAAAAATAGGTGTTGATGTTAATAAATTGAGTCGAGATAATATATCTAAAATCATTGATCGAATATTTATTGATGAAAATAGAGAAGTAACAATTGTTTTTAAAAAGAAGAAACTAAAACCTATTACATTTAAATATGTATCAAAAAAAATTAATGCAAAATGATTTGTGTCATTTAGAAAATTATGTTACAATTAAGTCCATGGAAAAAATGTTAAATCATTTTTGTAAGGATTCCATTGATGAAATGGAGTCCTATTTTTTATATTCTTTAAAATAATCCCTATAGTTATATAAATAAAAATTATAAAATGTTATAATATAGTAAGAAAAAAGGATTCTGTGTGTATATGATATTAAATGATTATATAAGAGGTATAAATTATGAATGATAAATATGGGAAAAAAATAAAGGCAATAAAAAGATATTTTAAGAGAGATAAAATGTTTCTTGAATTATATCTTTTGGATTATGAAGGATACAATTTTTATATTGTTATTAATTATATAAAAAAAATAAAAAGTTATAAACTAAGTTGGTTTGATTTAGATATTTTAGAAGAAAAAAAGATTGATAAATACATTAATTATGAGTATATAGATGATCAATTAATTAGTAATATAAATGAATGCTTTAGTAAATACATTGTAAGTTCTAATTATCAAGATGATTTAAAAAAAGAAAATAATATTGTTATGTTAAATGCAAATATAAAAACTAAAGTGGATGAAAAAATCAGTGTATCATTTAATCAATTTTTACCAAAATCACTTGCTCATTTATCAGATTTATTTATTGTTATTTTTAAAAATATGCCTAAGAAATTAGAAAATTTTCTCTTTGAAATATTAGCTAGATTAACGAACAGTACAACAAAATATGAATATAAAAAGGAATTCTCTTTTGATTTATTTAATGATGATATTGACAAAATATTTGCTTATCAAATAAGAGAAAGAGGTAAAAAGTATTATGAGGAGCAAAAAGTAACTTATTTAGAAAAAATAGATGATAGATATTTTGCAGTTGTTGAAGGTAATGAAAAATATTTAGTTATTATTCAATATAATGAAGATGCCAAGATTATGCAAGTATATTGTTCTTGCCCTTGTGAATTTTACTGTAAGCATATATACGCTGTTATATTAGCTATTAGAAATAATGACTTTAATCGTTTCTTTAAAATAAGTTACAAAAATCCTAATGAAAGTTTAATGGAGAGAATAATGAGTTTTAATTATTTTCTGTGTCTTGGCATTGTGGAGCAAAATTTTGAAATATTAAATAATTATGGAGAAATAGAATTGGTACCTATTTTAGATATAAATGATAAATGTAATTGGGAAGTCTTAGAAGATACTGAAGATGAACAATTGATGAAACAGTTACAAAATTTTATTAGAAATAATTAGAGGAGAAAAATTTATGGTAAAAAATGAGCATTATGTTCCCAGATTTTATTTGAGGCGATTTTCTAATAATGATAAAATATTTGCTTATGATTTAGAAAAAGGAAATATGTTTCAAACTAATATTAATAAAATAGCTTGTAATAATTATTTCTATGATATAAATCCTGTTGAATTAAAAAAAGAATTGGAAGTTTACCATAGAATATATAACCTTCCAGATGAATATTTTGAAAAAACCAGCGATGATATTCAATTTATTGAAAAAGCCTTATCACGGCTAGAAGATAAATTTGCAGGAATGTTAAACAAATTTGAAAAAGATTATTCATTATTAAAAGATGAAGAATTTTTAAGCACTCTATTTTTATTTTTGAGAATGCAATCTATAAGAACTAGATCATTTAGAAATGGTCTTGAAAATATTGCAACACAAACAACACAATGGTTAAAGTCATTAAAAATTAAGAATGTAGAAAATTATCCACTTGATTTAGATCCGAATGAAATTGCCAAATTAAATCAATTAAAAGAAATAATATCTTTACCTAGTTTATATGATAAATCAAAAAAATTTTTTGGCAATTACGAATTTTATGTAGGAGTTAATAATACAAACTTAGATTTTATTATTTCAGATAATCCTCTCCTATATTTTGAAATTGGATTTAATGATATTTGTTTTCCTGTAAATCCTAAATTAGCTATAATAATGCAGGTTCCTGAAGCAAAAGAAGAATTTAAACTTTGCAATATAAAACCGGATGGAAATGGAGTTATTAATTTAACAAATAAAGAAGTATTAAAATATAATGTTTTACAACAAAATACAAATGCAAAATATTTATTTGGCAGTAAAGAAGCATTAGATACATTTAATTTATGTATGATATATGTATATATGAATAAATTGATAACTATGGAACAAGATTTAAATCAATAGTATTTTTATTATATTACTTAGTAAAATTACAAATCCACTCTAGGGAAAATAGTAATATTATGATATAATTAATAGTGTAAATTTAGTTTTTGCCTTTGGATTTGGAGTGATAAGAATGATTAAGTTTGATGAGAATTCTAGAGTGAAAATTCCTGCATTAATTCATGCAACTAGATTGGGATACAACTATTTGTCTATTAAAGAGAATAAATACCAAATAGAACCTAGAATTAATATATTTAAAAATGTTTTTAGAGATAGCATAAATAAGATTAATAATTTAGAACTAAATGATAATGATATTGATGATATTATAAATGAATTATGTATTGTTTTAAGTAATGATGATTTAGGTAGGTCATTTTATAAAATATTAATAAATGGATATAAAGGAATTAAACTTATTGATTTTGAAAATGTAGATAATAACAATTTTAATGTTGTTACAGAGTTAACATATCAAAACGGTGAGGATGAATTTAGACCAGATATAATAATGTTAATAAATGGTATGCCATTAAGTTTTATTGAAGTTAAAAAGCCAAATAATAGAGATGGAATTTTAGCTGAGAGAAAAAGAATTAATGATAGATTCAAAAATAAGAAATTTGTTAGATTTGTTAATTTAACACAAATTTTAGTATTTTCAAATAATCAAGAATATAATGAAGATTCAGTTGTTCCAATAGAGGGTGCATTTTATGGCACTCCAAATTACGGAAATGTATTTTTCAATTGTTTTAGAGAAGAAGATTCATCTATTTTAAATAAAATAAGTGATCTAAATTATGACTCTGAAAATTTTATCTTGAAAGATAATAATTATGTTTCTATTAAAGGAACACCAGAATATGCCACAAATTTAAAATCAACAACTCCTACGAATAGGTTAATGACATCTTTATTTCATAAGAATAGAATATTAAAAATATTAAAATATGGAATTGCTTATGTTGAAAAAACAAATGATTCAGGAATTACTATTATTCAAAAACACATTATGAGGTATCAACAATTATTTGCCACATTGGCTATTGAAAATAAACTTAATAATAATATTCAAAGAGGAATTATTTGGCATACTCAAGGATCAGGAAAAACAGCTCTTGCATATTATAATGTAAAATATTTAAGTGATTATTTTCAAAAGAAAAACAAAATAGCAAAATTCTATTTTATAGTAGATAGAATGGACTTATTAAAGCAAGCTTCTGATGAATTTGAAGCAAGAGGATTAGAAGTTGTAAAAGTAAACTCTAGAGAAGAATTTAAAAATAATATAGGGAGTACAGAAGCAACTTCAACTCATGGTAATCTATGTATTAATGTTGTCAATATTCAAAAATTTTCAGAAGATTCTTCAGTTAAAGAATCAGATTACAATGTTGATGTTCAAAGAGTTTATTTCTTGGATGAAGCACATAGAAGTTATAATCCACGAGGTTCATTTCTTTCTAACTTGTTATCATCAGATAGAGAATCGGTTATAATCGCTTTAACTGGCACACCTCTAATTGGTGAAACATTTAAGACAAAAGATATATTTGGAGATTACATTCACAAATATTATTACAATAAATCAATTGCAGATGGTTACACTTTAAAACTTATAAGAGAAGGGATTGAAACTAGTTATAAAACACAGTTACAACAAACTTTAGATGAAATTAAAAAAGAAGTTAATGCAACAGATGAAGAAATATTTGCTCATCCTAAATATACTAAGAAATTAACAAAGTACATTGTTGAAGATTTTAAAAAATCAAGGTTAGTATACAATGATGATTCTATTGGTGCAATGATAGTTTGTGATTCTCAAGCACAAGCTAGAAATGTATTTAAGGATTTAGATGATTATGATTTAAGTAAGGCATTAATTCTTCATAATGAAGATGATAAGTCTACAAGATATAATGAAATAACAGATTTTAAAAAAGGTAAAATTGATATTTTAGTAGTACAAAATATGTTATTAACTGGATTTGATGCACCTAGATTAAAGAAAATATATTTAGGTAGAGTGATCAAGGCACATAATTTATTGCAAACACTAACTAGAGTAAATAGACCATATAGAGATTTTAAATATGGTTATGTAGTTGATTTTGCTGATATAAGAGAAGAGTTTGATAGAACTAATGCAGAATATTTCAAAGAACTTCAAGAACAATTAGGAGAAGATTTTAATACTTATAGCAACATTTTCTTATCTAAAGAGGAAATAGAGAAAAGTATTAAAGAAATAAAAAATAAATTATTTCAATATGATAGCGAAAATTTAGAAAATTTTACTTCACAAATTAATGAGTTAGAAAAAAAGGATTTAATTGATTTAAAGAAAACAATGATAACATATAAAGATTTATATAATGTTATTAAATCATTTAATTATACTGATTTATTGAGCCAAATAAAGATTGATCGTGTTAGTAAGATGATTAAAGAAGTTAATAGGAGAATTGATATTAAGAATCTAACTGATAGAGAAAATTCTGATTCATCTAACCTATTAAATGTTGCTCTTGCGGATATTGATTTTACTTTTACAAAAATATCAGAGGAAGAACTTGTTATAGCTGATAAATATAAGCAAAAGTTCGATGATGTTAGAAAAGAATTCTTGATTAATATTGATAAGGAAGATGTTGAATATTTAAAATTATATAGAGAATATGAAAGTATTTTTAGAACATCTAACTTTGAAGATATTACAACAGATGAAATTGAAAAAAATACTAAAAGATTGGATGAATTATTTAATAAGATTCATCAACTAAATGCAAAAAATGATAGATATTTAGCAAAATATTCTGGAGATGAAAAGTTTGTTAAAATACATAAAAGAGTAATAGAACGAATTCCAGATTTTCCAGAGATTGATTTAAATGAGGTTTTAACTAATTTGAAAAGTGAAATTGATGATTTATTATTAAAAAGATATGACATTATGGATAACGAATCATTCTTTAAGAGAGAAATCACTCCAATTACTGTAGAAGAATTAGAAAATCACAATAGGGTAGAAATAATTGATGAAGTAGAATTCTTTACAGAATTAATTGTTGAAACTTATTTATTTGAAAGGAGAGTGAATAATAGTGAGTAACGAAAGAGATATTGTTAGAAAAACCGAGAAATTAATAGATGATTTAAAAAGCATTTGCTCTTTAAATGGTATAGGTAATAGTCCTAGTGAATATAAAGTTATTTCTCAAATATTTTTATATAAATATTTAAATGATAAATTTATTAATGAAGTCAAACGAATTAATAAAAATTTTAATAAAGATACACCAGTTAAAGATGTAGAACAATATTTAAACAAAATTGAGCCAAAAGAATATCAGTTACTAACAATGAAAATGAGTCCAAATGTTGCAAGAATTCAAAAAGAGTATATGATTAGTTATTTATTTAATAATCAAAATGTAACAAATCCAGAATTTTATATATTATTTGACAAAGCATTATTGGGAATATCAAATGATAATATTGATATATTTTCAGTAAAGACAGGAAGTAAAGAAAAGATTAGATTATTTGATAGTTTATCCCAATACATTACTGAAACTGATAAAAGAAATTCTTTCTTTAAAGCAATAATCAATAAGTTAGTTGGATTTAGTTTTGAAGATGCCTTTGATGAGAAGTACGATTTTTTTGCTACAATTTTTGAATATTTAATAAAAGATTATAATAAAGATTTTGGCAAATATGCAGAATATTATACCCCTAATTCTATTGCTAGAGTTATTGCAAAAATATTAGCTCCAGATCTTATCCAAAATGTAACACTATATGATCCCTCTGCTGGTTCAGGGACATTATTACTTGCCTTAGCACATCAAATAGGAGAAGAAAATTGCACGATTTATTCCCAAGATATTTCTCAAAAGTCAAATGAATTTTTAAGGTTAAATTTAGTTTTAAATAATTTAGTTCATTCTTTAAGTAATGTAATTCATGGTGATACATTAGTTAATCCAGCACATTTAAATAGTGATAAAAGTAGATTAGCTCAATTTGATTATATAGTTAGCAACCCACCTTTTAAGACAGATTTTAGCGATACAAGAGATATATTAGCTGGAGAAAAATATAGAGAAAGATTTTTCGCTGGAGTACCAGAAATACCTAAAAAAGATAAGGATAAAATGGCTGTTTATCTTTTGTTCATACAACATATATTACATTCAATGAAAGATACTGGGAAAGCAGCAATAGTTGTTCCTACTGGTTTTTTAACTGAAAAGAAAGGCATTTATAAAAGAGTTAAAGAAAAAATAATTTCGCAAAAAATGTTGAGGGGAGTTATATCAATGCCTTCTAATATTTTTGCAAATACAGGAACAAATGTAAGTGTATTATTTTTGGATAAATCAGTTGAAAATAATGAAATTGTTATGATAGATGCTTCGGAAATGGGAACAAAAGTAAAAGAAGGCTCAAGTAATAAAGTTCAAAAAACGGTATTGTCTAAAGATGAAATAGAAAAAATAATTGATTCATTTAATAATAGAAAAGTTGAAAAAGAGTTTTGCTCGCTTACAACAAATGAAAATATTATTAATAAAAAGTTTAGTTTTGCACCAAAACAATACTTTGACATAAATATAGAAGTTAAAGAAATGACCTCTGAAGAATTTAATAAAGAGATGCAATCATTTACGAATGATTTGAAAAGTATGTTTAAAGAGAGTAATCAGATACAAAAAGAAATAATTAATCAATTGGAGAAAATTAAATATGATATTTAATGAAACAAAATTTAATAGAGATTGGGATACATTGTCCTTAAATGATTTAGGGATTTTTAATAGAGGTAAATCAAAGCATAGGCCAAGGAATGATAAAAAACTATTTGAAGGTGGTAAGTATCCATTAATTCAAACTGGAGATGTAAAGAAAGCAAACTTATATATAAATGAACATAGTAATTGTTATAATGATTTTGGATTATCACAAAGTAAGTTATGGGATAAGGGTACACTTTGTATTACTATAGCTGCAAATATAGCGGAAACTGGTATTCTAAAATATCCGATGTGTTTTCCTGATAGTGTTGTTGGTTTCATAGCTTATAAGGATAAATCTTCTGAATTATTCATGCATTATATTATTTCATACATAAGGGATTGTATTTCTAAAACCGTTTCTGGAAGTATTCAAGATAATATAAATATTGAATATTTATCAGATTTAAATTTTAAAATTCCCAATAAGGAATATCAAGATAAAATCGTGCGAGTACTTGAGTCATTAGATAATAAAATTGAATGCAATAATAGGATAGTAAAAAGAATTAAAGAAAATTTAAACAAACAATACACTTATTGGTTTGAACAATTTAATTTTCCTATGGAGAATGGAACATTATATGCTCAAAATGGTGGAAAAATGAAATATAATGAAAAATTAAATAAATATATTCCAGAAAAATGGGAAGTTATCAACTTGGGCGAATATTTAAGATTTGATAAAGGAGTTGAAGTAGGAACTGAAAACTATTATACCAACAATAGTGTTGAAAATTTAATTAAATTTTATAGAGTAAGCGATATGGATGATTTAGGCAATACTTTTGTTCCTAAAAAATGTATTGATGATGTATTTGTAAATGAAACCGATATTTTGGTATCTTTTGATGGCACACCGGGGAAAATAGGTATAGCTTTAAATGGAAGTTATTCCACTGGCATGAAAAAAGTTAGTGATCCAAATAATATTATTAATAATGCATTCATATATGTTCTATTTAATTCTAATTATATACAATATATAATTAATCAATATTCATCTGGCTCAAATATAAAACATGCAAGTGAGTCATTAAATCATATGTTTATTCCATTTGATGAAAATGTATATTCAAAATTTAGTGCGAGAATTGTCGATTTATATAATCAGATATTATTATTAACTATTGAAACAAAGCAAATTAAAAAAACGAGAGATTATTTATTACCATTACTAATGAATGGTCAAATAAAAATAGAAGATTAAAATTTTCTTCTATTTTATTATGGAATAAATTGATAGTTTATGGTTGTAGCAAATTGTATATAAAGCAAGTGATGTTATTAAGAATTTACCTGTTTCATATCCGCTATAAGTTGCTTGAGTTATCATACATTCATCTGCTATTTGTTGTTGTGTTAATCCTAATTTCATTCTCAACTCTTTAAGATTCAATCCAATCTTTTTCTTATCTAATTTATCAACTTTTTTAAAATTATCATTTGAACGAGATAATCCTGTAATATAATCTAAAGAATATTGATAAAGATTAGAGAATTTAACTAATTTAGGAAGGGGCATAGTATCGTGATTATTTTCCCATCCAGCAACAGTTTTTCTTGAAACACCAAATATAAATCCTAATTCATCTTGAGTCATTTCTAATTCTTCTCTACAAAACTTAATATTATTATCTAACATCACTAATCACCACATATAATTTTCCCATTTATTTAATAAATATAAGCAAAAGGCTGGGTCATTTTATAAAAGAGTGATATAATGTTTTAGGAGGAGGATATTATGTATTTAAGTTTTGAAGATTTAATATTATGTATATTAAAAGCATTAATCCTAACTTTTATTATATTTGGATTAGGATTATTAGTAGGCTTTGATTATCATTTAGGAGTTGTTTACTGTAATTTGATGAATATACCAAAAGATTTAGCACTTTCAATGGTTAGTCCGGGTATGGCTATTAATATTGGAATATTATTATTTGTTTTTGAAATGATTGGATTACACTTTATAGTGAAATTATTTAAAAAATTTAATATGTTCAATAACTTCTGTGAATTTCTAAGTTTAGATTATTAATAAGTAGGATTATGGATAAAAAGTATATAGGAAAATTTATTTCTAATATAAGAGAAGAAAAAAAGTTGACTCAAGAAGAATTAGCAAAGAGTTTAGGAGTTTCTAAAAGAAAAATTCAAAAAATAGAAAAAGGAAAATTCAAAATAAATTCTGATGTTATAATACCATTATGTAATGAGTTAAAAATATCAATTTATGAATTTTTAAATGGTCATAAAGACATCTGGTAATATGTCAAGATAAATATTAAATTTTCCCAGAAATGTCTTTAGCAGTTTTATCGGAACTTTCTGCTTTATCAAATAAATATCAAGCCATACTTAAAACTGTGTGCATAAGTTGCAAACTGTTCGTAG
>CAJUGE010000058.1 GCA_910586295.1 uncultured Bacilli bacterium
ACTTGCAGTAATATCTCCATCATAATTATCGCTTGCTGTTGCTCCTGCATCTGTATATGTACTTCCTACTTCTATAGTAATTGCTTCTTCCCCAGTTAATGTTATTACAGGTTTTGTTGTATCCACTACTGAGAACTCTCTTGTTTCAGTTGCTACATTTCCATTTGCATCTGTTGCAGTAAATGTTACTTTGTATTTTCCTACTGTATTAACATCTATATCATCTGTTATTACTACATTTACTGTTTCATCATAATTATCAGTTGCTGTTGCTACAAATGTTGGTTTTGTTCCCTTTACTTCCATACTGTATACATTATCTTCTGATATTGTAATAACTGGTGCTGTTGTATCTACTACATTTACTGTTCTAATTACTTCTTCTGCTGCATTTCCAGCATTATCCTTAACATTATACTTAATAATATATGTAGCTATAACACTAGTATCTATACTATCAACTAAAGTTTCACTACCATCAGTATTTTTAACATAAACTTTAAAGTCTATTCTACTTGTTAAATCTATATCTTTACCATTTTCAGAATCACTTGCTGTAGTTTGATATTCTTGAACTATAAAATTACCTTGTTCATCAGTTTTAATATCTGTTACAGTTACTTTACCTTTATCTATTTGAACAGTACTTCCAGCTTCAACATCAAACGATTCAAAACCATTTAAATCAATCTCTGGAATAATAGTATCAAAAATCATATAAATCATACCATTAACAGGATTACCAGCAATATCGTTAGTAGATACAGGTTTTATTGAAAAACTAGCATATCCTTGTGTAGGTTCAGGCTTTACAGTATAAGTAGCTTTACAAGAGTAACTTTCACTATCTGTTTTTTTACTACATTCAACTTTATCAGCAACTTTAGTATTTCCTCTAAATGTCACTTTAGTCTTATCAGTATCTAATTCTATATCACTATCAAAATTAACATATAACTTATCATTAATAGCTAAATATCCTTTGTTCCATTGATCACTAGGATTAAATGACGGATTATTAGAACTATATACCACATTACTAATAACAGGTTTTCTACTTGCAGCTAAAGAGTTAATAACATCTTGTAATCTCTCTTCTGCTGCATCAACCATAGACTGATCAACTTTTACACCATCTAACTCAGTATTATTTAAAATATTACTTGCGTTATTCTTAGCGGATTCAAATTCCTTTACTACATCTTCATCATAAAGTGTAGCATCAACTACAGGAGCCTTATCAAAAGTATTTTTTAAGCTTCTCTTATCAACTATTGTCAATGAAATAGTTTTTTCATTAAAGTTACCAGCTTCATCCTCTACTCTATAAACTAAAGTATAAGTACCTTTACCTTTATTTAATAAATTAATTACAGTATTATCAATTAAATTGCTTTCACTTACAGAATTATTATAAACTTTAATATCAGTTAATAATGATGTACTTCCATCTAATCTCTCGTCAGAAGCACTTACTTCACTAAGTAAATCATAAGTTTCTTCTCCTGTTTTTATATCTAGAATTTTAGTAGAAATTCCACTAAATTCTGGGTTCTTAGTATCAACTTCAAATAAAGAAGTTCCACTTAAACTTGTATTCTCATCAACTATTGCTTCGATTAAACCATCATAATCAGAACCTGCTGGAATTAAATCGTTATAAGTAGCATATACACTACTAATAGCGTAATTCACAGTTCCGTTATAAGTAGATTCTTTTGGAATAATATATATAATAGTATAAGTATATATTTTAGTATCTTTATCTTGAGATTCACTAATACTCTTAGCATCTACAGTTACTTCACTATCTAAAGTGAATTTAACATCTAACTTACCAGTATCTATTTGCGCAGTACTATTAAATCTAACAGTAACAGTATCTAAAGCCTTAGCATATCCACTATTTGCATTACTACTTGAAATACTAACATTAGATATAGTAGGTATTAACCTTACATTACCTAATAAATTTTTCAAAGTATTTTTTATAGTAGTTATCTCACTAGGAGTATGTTTTCCATCTAAAGCATCTAAAGCATCTTTGTGAATTGCCTGTAAAGCTTTTTTATATTCAGGCGCTAATGGTTCTTCTAAAACCCTCTCAGCTTGCTCAATAAGTGAAGAAAGACCTTGAGTGTTTATGACTCTAATAGTTCTAATAATTTCATCAGCAGAGTTACCAGCAGCATCACTTACATTATATTTAATTATATATTCAATACCATCTTCAGGTAAATTTGAAGGTATAGTTAAAACATTGTCAACAAAACTAATATTCTTATCTTGCTCAGATGTAACTTTAATATTATAAGGTTTTAAAGTAGCAATATAATTTTCTTCTACACTTAACCCAGTCGTAACATTATAAGCTTTTTCTGAATTTTCAAATAATATTAAAGTATCATTTTCTTGTTTACCATTTAACTTAAGTTTTGGTTTATCAGTATCTACAGTAAATGAAGATTCACCAGTTAATCCTAATGCAGAACCAGTAGAAATTATACCAGTTATAGCACTATTATTAGCATCTATATCTCTATCAGCTAACTCAGTATAAATAGAATAATTAATTTTTCCATTATATGCTGGGACATCTATTGTAGCTGTATACTTTAAACCTTCATTAGTCAAATAACTAACTGGGACATCAATTATACTTCCATCTTCTTTAGTAAATGTTACACTAGCACTTCCTAAAGGCTTATTAGTTTCAAACTTTAAAGTTAATTTATCATTTATATTAGCCCATGATTTATCAGTATTACTAGACTCAAATGATTTCACAGTAATAACAGGTCTTTTATGAGAATTCAAATCATCTAAAGCATTACTTAACTCATCTTTTGCTTTATTTAAATCTTCTATTGCTTTATTTATATCTTCTTCAGTTTCAGCATTCTCTAAAACATCAAGTTTATCATCAATAACATCTTTCTTATTAGTAACATCTTCAAAATAGCCATCAGGATATTCTCCATTATTAGAATCTGGTACTCTATTTATCAAATCAGACAATTCTTGATTATCTATAATTGTAATAGTCATTGTCAAAGAGTCAGCTTTATTACCAGCATTATCTTCAGCATTATAAGTTACCACATAAGTATCCTTAGAATTAGCAGGTATAATTAAATCATATCCATTAATTGTACCCTTATTAGAAGTCACAGTTAATTTATTTTCTAAAGTTACACCATTATCTGTAACAGTAACATAACTCGCTACATCTATAGTTCTTTCAATAGCACTAAGTAAAATAGCCTTTTTAATTTTAACACCATTTATAACAGGTTTAATAGTATCAAGTTCAAAATCACTTGTTCCACTTAAAGTTCCAGTTGCTATTACATCCTCGCCATTGGTATCAACATCAACATTTTTAGCTCCATTAATAGTATAAGTTACACGACCATTATATCCTTCTGTAACAGTTGCAGTTGCAGTACATGATAGTCCAGTACATGTAATTTCGCTAGTTTCAAATACTCCTTCAGTAGTACTAAATGAAACAGTCGCACCACTCGCAAGAGGAGTAGTAGAATTAAATGTTAATGTTATTTTATTACCTGGAATAGCATACCCATCATTATTAGTAGTTTTATTTGTAGTTAAGCTATTACCACTTATAATTGTTTTCTTAACTAAATTATTTTTAGCAGTAGTTAAATTACCTTGTGCAGTTGCAAGGTCAATAGAATTAGGATCATTTGGATTAGCTAAAGAATCCACAGCAACTTTTAAAGCCACTTGCAATTTACCCCAAGAATCAATTGTATAATCTTCTTCGTTTAAGTCTCCAATTCCATCAATTAATGCTTGCAAATCGTTAGTATTAACTACGACCACATTTCTTGTTATAGTACCGATATTTCCAGCAACATCTTTAACTTCATAAGTAACAACATAAGTATTAGCAGCACTACTATCTATACTGTTTACTTCACTACCATTTAACTTATAGATAACCTTTACTTTTCCATCTATACATTTGTCACCACTGCAATAATTATCAACTATAGCGATATTATCGCTTATATTAGTAACACCTTGTTCACTATATACGCCACCTAATAAAACAACTTGTGTTTCCTTTCCAACTAAAGACATAGTAGGCAAAATTGTATCTACAGTAAATATAATTTCAATTATATTTCCAACCTTATCAGTAAGAATTACTTCATAATCATTTCTTACACTATCAACGTTGTTAGGTATAGTAATAGTATTACCATTAACATATGATGTACTATCAACATCTTCACCATTTAACTTAATAGAAACACTTACATCACTATCATCAGTATAAGTAAATGAAAAACTTTTATTAGTATATCTTTCAATAGTCTCATTAACAACTGGTTTCTTATTATCAATAGTAAATGTCACTGTATTTTTTAAAGTATTATTAGCAGTATCGACTATTTCTAACGTATAAGTTTCAACCCTCTCATCTTCTAACTGAACTAATAAATCTCCACCATTAACATCAGACTTACCACTAGCTACTACATTACCTTTAGAATCTTTAACACTAGCAGTAACTCCACCTAAAGCAGTATCAAAATCTTCAGAATACTCATCATAATAATGAATATTAACAGAATTTTTATAAGTTTCACCATTAGAAATACCACTAAATTTAGGAGCAACTTTGTCTATATTCTTAACAGTTATAACTTTACGTGAGCAATCAGGCTCATAACCAGCTATAGTAGGCAAACATCCTCTTACACCTTCTTTAGTGTTATTTTCAAATGTTTTAACAGCTTGTTTAACCTTTACTATTTCGCCATTAGGAGTAACACTTGTAATTACCTTAGCCCAAGTTTCAGTTAATGTCCATCCATCTTCTTCAGTAATATCTTTAAACTCACCATCAACATCTTTTTGTAAATATTCTATATTTTTACTAAAAATTAAAGTAGCAGCAACACTATTTTTAGTAGCAGTACTAGGTGTATAATAAGCATTAGAAATCAATGAATCGTATTGTGTCTCGAATATATTGTTAGGATCGTCAATATCGTCAGGCGCATTATCTTCACTATCTCTAAAGTCTATAGTATTTGTCACTTCCTCAGGACTACTTGCTATAAAAGTCACACCATTAGAGATATTGATACTGGAATATTCAATACTAGGAACATCTTCCTCTTTAACATTATTAACATCTAATAAACCATTATCAACAAAATATCCAGCTGGCAATACAAAATCACTTTCTTCGTCAACCGATAAATTATTCTCTTCAATAAACTTATTAGCAGCCATCTTTAAAGCTTGTTCTAAAGACTGTTGCTTGCTTGTTTCCTCCTTTCCATTAAATAATGCAAAACAAACTATACCACTTATCAAAATAAATAATACAGTTAAAATTGCATACAAATTTTTCTTATTTAAATTAGTATTTGACATATAATATTCCCCCTAATCAAAATTTATGTGTTGATTGTACCACAAATAATACTTTTTGTCAATTATTTCTAATACATATTCATAGATAAAAACTATTTTATCTATATCCAATTATATATTATCACTAATTAACAATATTGTAAAACATTTTTTTTAAAAATTAAAAAACCCACAATATTAAGTAGGCCTTTTAAAAATAATTAATCTACATTTACACCACTAAAGTCAAATTTATAAGTTACACTATTACCATTGCCTAACCAATCTATACTATAGTATATTTGAGAAGTCCCAGAAAGTTCCTTATTATACTCAAGTGTTTCTTTATTGATAATCAAACGTAATGAAACACTACCACTGTTTGCAGTATTATCAGTAAATTTAATTAATGACGAATTGCTAAAATCATTCTTAACAATAGAATTTTTAATATTTAAATCATTTAATCCCAATCCCTCTGGCACAGTTATACTTACCATAATACCAGAATCATTAGTATCTAAATGTCCACTAATCTTAATAATATCTCCAATTACATTACTACTAAAATTGCTTATATTACCATCACTTTGAATAACAGAAACTTTTGAACTTCCAATACCAATAACAACAAGGCTAACACTTTCAGAAACCCCGTTACTACTAGTAGCAGTTATTGTAACTACTCCAGCACCCTTAGTTGTAATATTACCATTTTGATCAACTATAGCAACACTTTCATTGCTTGACTTATATGTAATATTACGATCTGTGGCATTACTTGGTTGAGCAGAAGCACTTATCTTAGTAGACTGTCCAATAATTAATTTATCCACAAAACCATCTTTATTAATATTTATACTAGTAACAGGTATTTCTGGATTTGTAACAGGAGGTTTTGTACTTCCGCCATTATTGCCACTATTACCTCCATTATTTGTATTACCACTATTGTTACCACTATTACTTCCATTACTATTTCCACCACCAGTTGTCCCATTACCATTACTAGTATTACCACCAACAGGATAACTTGGTCTAACTGCTATTCCATTATTGTTAGAGTTATTATTAGTATTGTTATTATCAGCAACAGTAGTATCTTCTCCAACAGTAAATGTAATTGTATTAGTCTTACCGTTGCCAGAAGTTACTGTTATAGTTGCAGTACCTTTTCCAACTCCAGTAACAACTCCATTCTGGTCAACTTTTAATACACTAGTATTACTAGAACTATAAGTTAAACTCTTATCAACTGCAGTGCTAGGAAATACTGTAGCTCCTAAATTAACACTCTCTCCCTCTGCAATCTTAGTCTTTACAGTACTAGAAAATGATATGGACTTAACAATAGTACCATCATCAGTCTTATCACTACTGTTAGCTGAATTACCACCATTTTCAATTAAAGTACCATTACCATCACCTTGTTCTAATGGATTAGCAAAAGTAAATGCCAAAAAACATATTGCTAAAAATAGTACTATACCAAATATAATTTTTTTATTATTCATAAATCTCACCCCTTCAGTAAGTCAACAAAAATATACCATACTTAGTCCCAAAAGTCAATTGATTCTTACTCTTTTTGTGCTAATTGTTTTTATCATATTCATATAGACTTTTTTTATTCTCTCTTGTTCCTCTTTAGTAAGTTTAACAAAATTAAGTCTAACTTGATAACCACTATCCATAGATAAATGAATAGCAGCTTTTCCTCTAGAAAACTCAATAGCAGTAGAAGAAATTCTAACAAATGGAAAAAAGTGAATTTTTTGACTTTTAAATATCAAACCACTTGTATCAATTACAATAAGTTTATTATTAGTTAACAAAAACATGTCATCATATGTACTATAAGCGATTAAAATTTGCTCTTCATCTTCAATATATGTATAAACATATTCTGGTATGTCTTTAATTTCAATCTCTCTAGAAAAATTATAATATTTAGTTAATTCTTTATATTTAATGTATGCCATAAACTCAACTCCTCAAATCATTTAAAAATTGGCCAAATTCTAAACTCAACTTTTCCAACTATATCCTCTTTTGATATAAAACCATAGCTTCTGCTATCTTGAGAATTAATTCTATTATCACCTACTACAAAATAACTATCTTCTGGAATTACATCAACTTCTAACACTTCAATATTATAATCTTCAGTCTCACCATTTCTAACAAAGTCTTCTTCTATTTCTTTTCCATCTATATATAGTTTATTCTCTTTATACTCAATATGTTCCCCAGGTAACCCAATAACTCTTTTTATCATATATTTAGACTGTTCACTTTCTAGGACAATTACTTCAAATCTTTTAACATCACTAATCCTATATTTTAATTTATTCAATAAGAAAACTTCTCCTTCTTCATAGTTCGGTGTCATAGAAGGTCCTACTACCTGCTGAAAAGATACAACATATACAAAGACAATCAACACTAACAATGCTATAACCAAATACTTCGAAGCATCTTTAAAAAACTCTTTTACATCTCTCATATCCATATTATTCACCGCTTATTATAAATAAATTATAACACGCACTTTTTAATAAGTAAATGCAACTAGTCACTTACTAGACAAAAAAAGTAAGTAAAATTTTTCTTACTTACTTAATATTAAAGTATTAGTCTCATAATCATAGCTTGCTTCAATATCCTCTTTAACTTGTAATAATTCATCTTTTAAAGCATTCAACTCTTCTATTGTTGAATCAACGTCATCATAACTATATGAATCATATCCGTAGTCTTCATCATCATCATCGCCACCACCAGGTGCAGGTGTAACTTCATCGCCACCGACAAATCCATTATTATCCCCAGTTCCAGGAGTTTGATCAGGTCTATCTTGTTCAGGTTTATCAGGATCTGTTGGTTTATCAGGATCTGTTGGCTTATCAGGATCTGTTGGTTTATCAGGTTCTGTTGGTTGATCAGGATCTGTTGGTTTATCAGGTTCTGTTGGTTGATCAGGATCT
>CAJUGE010000059.1 GCA_910586295.1 uncultured Bacilli bacterium
ACTATGCAGCATATACAAGACTAATAACAAATAAGACACCAACATATGAATGTAGTAATACAAGTGATAGATTCTATAATTTCGGATTGATGACAGCAGACGAAGTATCGTATGCAGGCGGATTATATGGAACCAATAATGCAAGTGCATATTATTACTTAAATGCAAGTGGAGGTAGTTCAACTGGAGGCAATTGGTGGTGGACAATGAGTCCGTATAACTTCTACAGTAGTGGCAGCGCGTACGTGTTCGCAGTGTACGGTTCTAGTAACCCTGGCTACTTGTATGCTCGCCGCGTCAGCAATAGTTACGTCGTTCGTCCAGTAGTGTCTCTGAAATCTAGTGTACTGGTAACTGGAGGAAGTGGAACAGGAAGCGATCCTTATACGTTGACAATATAGTAAAAATAAACAAAAGTAATCGGCACTTATAAAAGTGTAGTGAGTGAAGCCATAAGTGCCGATGTCAACCGTGCCTAGTGGTATTTAAAATCGAAAAGTAGTGAGTTCGTGCTGCTAGGCACATTCAATTTGTTTTAAAGGTGGAATGTCCATCTTTTTTCTATAGATTTATTTTAAATTAAAATTACTCTTTTCTATTGATTAGTGAGAATTAATAATATAAAATAAACATACAGGTGATAAATATGAAAAGTGTAACATTACTACCAGCAGATATATATCAAGTAATAAATAAAAGTTTACTTAATGAAGAAGATAAACTAGTCTTATCGATGTTATATATGCCAATAATTGGTAATACTGCTGTTACACTTTATAATACACTTTATAATGAATTAAAAGCTAATAATTTTATTAGTGGCGAGCTTACACATCATCACTTAATGACTAATCTTGGAGATAACTTAGAAAGCATTAAACAAGCAAGAATCAAACTAGAAGGAATAGGACTTATTAGAACATATTACCTTGAAGGAGATATAAATTCATATGTTTATGAATTATATAGTCCTCTAAGTGTACATGAATTTTTTTCTCATCCTATATTTAATATTGTATTTTATAATAATGTAGGAAAAGAGGAATACATAAGAATTAAAAATTATTTTAAGATTCCTAAAGTTAATTTAAATGGATACACTGAAATTACTAGTCCATTTGATATGACTTTTAAAAGTGTAAACTATAGTAATTTTGAGCTTGAAAATGATGAAGAAATAGTAAAAAAGATGAAACTTCCATTTAGTTATGAAATGATGTTTGATTTTGATGCATTTATTAGCAGTATGCCTAGCTCTTTATTCAATGAAAAAGCCTTAACTAAAAGTGTGCGAGAACTTATAACTAATCTAGCATTCCTATATAAAATGGATCCTTTTACAATGGCTGATATGACTAAAGTAAGCATTAATGAAAAAGGTTTAATAGATAAAGAACTATTAAAAGAAAATGTTAGAAAATATTATGAATACAATAATGGTGGTAGACTGCCAAATCTAATATTTAAAAGTCAACCAGAATATTTAAGAAGCCCAAGTGGAGATAATTCTAATCTTGGAAGGATTATTAAAGTATTTGAAACAACTAGTCCATATGACTTTTTAAAAAGCAAATATAAAGGTGTAAGACCTGCTTCTAGAGATATGAAAATACTAGAATTATTATTGATAGATTTAAAACTTAACCCAGCTGTAGTAAATGTTTTAATAGACTATGTTCTTAGAACACAAAACAATAGATTAGTAAAAGGTTTTATAGAGACAATCGCTGGAGAATGGAAGCGCGCTAATATAGAGACAGCAAAAGAAGCGATAGAATATGCAGAAAAATCTCATAAAAGATTAAAAAAGATAAAGCAAAATAGCAAGACAATAAAAAAAGAAGAACCTTTACCAGTATGGTTTAATGATTCAAAACGTAAAGAAACTATGAATAATGAAGAAAAAGAAGAACTTGAGAAATTCTTGAAGGAGTTTGTATGATAAATAGTAATGAATTAATAAAAAATAAAAATAAAAGTGATATTAATAAAGTTAATTTGAAAAACTTTAAACTATCTATGCAAGACGAATTATTTGCTAGCTTAGCATATAAATTAGATTTAAAAGAAGAACAACTTTGCAATTATACATCTAAACTTGAAAATACAGTTAAAGATTTAAAAAAATGTAAAAATTGCAAAGGAATTGATTACTGTAATTTAGAAGTAAGAGGGTATGTTAATTATCCTAAAGTTATAGATGATTACTTAATATTTTCTTACACTCCTTGTAAGTATAAAAAAGACGAACTAAAAAATGAAAGTAAAGTTACTTTCTACGAGACAGCCAAAAATCTTAGAAATGCTAAGATGAGTGATATTATGCTAGATGACAAAGCTAGAGTAGAAGTACTTAAATATATAAAAGAATTTATGGACGATTATCCTAATAAAAAAGGAATTTATTTGTATGGATCTTTTGGAAATGGAAAGAGTTTTATACTAAATGCTGTTTTGAATGAACTTAGTAAAAAAGGTGCTTCCTGTGTAAGTGTGTATTATCCATTACTATTAAAAGAATTAAAATCAACATTTAATGCTTCTGACAATGAAGGGTTTGACTTACTTTATAAAGAACTTTTAATTTGTGATGTATTGTTATTAGATGATATAGGCGCTGAAAATAATACACCTTGGGCTAGAGATGAAGTATTAGGTGGCATCTTACAAACTAGAATGGATAATGGACGTATAACATTTTTTACATCTAACTTTGATTTGAAAGAATTAGAAGAACATTTGTCAGAGACTAGTAGTGGTAGTGAAAAAGTAAAAGCAAGAAGAATAATAGAGAGAATAAAGCAATTATCTAAGCCAATAATATTAGTAGGCGAGAATAAAAGAGATTTTTAATTTACTTTTATTCTGATAATTGCTATAATCATAATTAGAGTAGGAAGTGAACATATGGATAATATTATTATTTTGTGCTTGATGGTATTTTGTGCAAGAATAATAGATACTTCTCTTGCAACTGTGAGAACTGTAATGGTAGTAAGAGATAAAGTTTTATATGCAGTTATGATAGCCTTTTTTGAGGTGTTTGTTTGGTTTTTAATAGTTAGAGAAGCTCTAAATTCCGTCGAAAACGCTTTCCTAATAGCAATTGCTTACTCAGCAGGATATGCAACTGGAGTATTCGTAGGTATGAAAATTACAGACCACTTTATTACAACTAATGTATCAGTTAACATAGTAGTAAACCAAAAGAAAGATATTATAAATGCACTAGTTGAAAATAATTTTGCAGTAAGTGTAAGTAAAATAAAAGGAAAAGATCTTATAAGTAATAAGTACATGATATTTGTGGCTACAACAAATAAAAGACTTTCATTATTGAGAAAAATAGTTACTGAAATTGATGATCATGCATTCATCGTTGTAAGTGAAAATAAACAAGTTGTAGGTGGCTACAAATAGTAAAGCAAATGTCAAATTTGTACCTATATATATTACAAAACTAAAAAAACTGTGAAAAATGCAAAAAAAATAAAAGCGTTTTGCATTTTTTTGTCGTATATAGTAAGTAGGAGGGCAAATTTAACATGGCTAAAATTGACGATATTACTATAAGAAAAATTAAAGAGTCAAACGATATAGTAGATGTAATAGGCGAATACTTAGAATTAACACCGAAAGGTAAAAACTATTTTGCAGTTTGCCCGTTTCATAATGACCACAGTCCATCAATGTCAATAAGCAGAGAAAAACAAATATTTCGTTGTTTTGTCTGTGGTGCGACTGGTAATGTAATTACATTTGTGAAAGATTATGAAAAAGTTTCGTTTGTAGAAGCACTTGAAATATTAGCAAAACGCTCTGGTATACCACTTAATGTAAAACAAAGAACAATTGAAGATAGTCCATACAAAGAGGATTATGAAATATTAAATTTAGCATTATCATTTTATAAGAACAATATTAATTCTTCTAAAGGTGCTTTGGCAAGAGAATACTTAAATAAAAGAAATTTAACAAAAGAAGTGCTAGATTACTTTGATATAGGATTAAGCTTAACTAATGGCTTATCAGAAAGTTTATCAAAAAAATATGACAAAACAAAATTAATTAAACTTGGTCTTGCAAGAGAAGATTTAAAAGATATATACATCAACAGAATAATGTTCACAATAAGAGATAACTATGGAAATCCTGTTGGCTTTAGTGGAAGAATATACGATGATAAGTCAGATGATCCTAAATACATAAATTCACGAGAAACAGAAATATTTAAAAAAGGAAAAATACTTTATAACTTCTACAGGGCAAAAGACTTTATAAGAAAAAAACATGAGATAATAATAAGTGAAGGATTTATGGAAGTAATCAGGCTTCATACTATAGGAATAGACAACGCAGTCGCACTTATGGGAACAAGCTTTACAAAAGAACATCTAGACATCATAAAAAACACAAAAGCAAAAGTTGTCTTAAACTTAGACCAAGACGATGCCGGGAAAACGGCAACAATTAATATAGGAAGAATGTTACTTAGCGAAGGCATAAATTCAACTGTAATAATATTTAAAGATGCAAAAGATGCAGACGAATTAATAGTAAATAAAGGAGAAAATGCATTCCAAAAATCATATGAAAATCGTGTAAACTTTGTAGACTTTGAATTAGATTATTTGAAAGCTGGTAAAGATTTATCTAAAGCAGAAGATATCTCGCAATATATAAATGAATCAATAAACATAATAAATAACATAGAAGATGATATACTTAGGGAATTAAAAATAAAAAATATAAGTAAGCAATTCGATATAAGTGAAGATTTAATAAGAAACAAAGTTAAGAAAGTAGTTCACAAACCTATAAAAAAATCTGATTCACCACCAGCAGTAAAAAAACAGAAATTAAACAAATATGATATAAGTGAAATAAGATTACTATACTTAATGCTAAATAATTCAGAATTAATACGGTATTACGAAAACAATTTGGGTTATTTAAACAATGAAAAAAGAAGAATGCTAGCAAATTCAATAATTTCTTTCAAAGAAAAGAACAAAACATTTGACTATTCTGACTTTATTTGTTACACTAATGAACGACCTGAATTAGAAAGCGTATTAAAAGAAGTATCCGCATATAATCACCAAGATAATTATACAGAAGAAGAATTGGACGCATATGTAAAAACAATAAAACAAAAAAGGGTTCAAAAACAAATAGATACATTATCTGAAAAATTAAAGAACACATTGGATGTAGAAGAAAAGAAAAAGCTTGGCGATAGAATAAACAATATGAAAAAAGAATTGTTAAATTGGTAAAAATAAGAATAAAAGAAGGAAGTGCTAAAAATGGAATTAAAAACATTTGAAGAAATTTTAAAAGAATTAATTGAAGAAGGAAAGAAAAACGGATTTTTAACTTATGAGCAAATAGCAAAAAAGACTAATAATTTAGAACTAGATAGTAATAATCTAGATGAACTTTATAATGCTTTAAACGATAATCAAATTGAAGTTAGAAGCGAAGATGAAGATGACACTGACGATGGACTTTTATCAGAAGATTTGACTTTAAAATTAGAAGTAATAAATGAATCAAAAGACATGAGTGTCAACGATAATGTAAGAATGTACTTAAAAGACATAGGTAAGATAAGTTTATTAAGTTTAGAAGAAGAACAAGAAATTTCTAGAAAAATTGCTGATGGAGATGAAGAATCTAAAAGAATTTTGGCAGAATCAAATCTACGTTTAGTAGTAAGTATTGCAAAAAGATACGTTGGTCGTGGATTATTATTCTTAGATTTAATACAAGAAGGTAACATAGGACTAATGAAAGCAGTAGAAAAGTTTGACTATGATAAAGGTTACAAATTTAGTACATATGCTACATGGTGGATTAGACAGGCAATTACTCGTGCATTAGCAGACCAAGCAAGAACTATACGTGTTCCTGTTCATATGGTAGAAACAATAAATAAAATGGCAAGAATTGAAAGACAGATGGCACTAGACTTAAACCGTGAACCTACAGATGAAGAACTTGCTAAGAAGATGAATTTATCAATAGAAAAAGTAACAGAAATTAGAAAAATAAGTCAAGATCCAGTAAGCTTAGAAACCCCAATAGGTGAAGAAGACGATTCACATTTAGGAGATTTCTTAGCAGATGAGAGAACTATGTCTCCAGAAGAATATACAACTTATGAAATGTTAAAAGATGAACTTAAGAAAGTGCTTTCAACACTAACAAAAAGAGAAGAAGAAGTTTTAGCACTTCGTTTTGGATTATATGATGGACAATGTCATACTCTAGAAGAAGTAGGTAAAAAGTTTGGAGTAACAAGAGAAAGAATAAGACAAATAGAAGCAAAAGCATTAAGAAAACTTCGTCATCCATCTCGTGCGAAGAAATTAAAGGACTTCTTAATTGACTAAGCGTATAGCTAGAATTTCTTCTTATATAGAAGATGATGAAAAAGTAATAGATGTAGGCTGTGATTCCTGCTTACTTAGTATAATGCTTGCTAAAAGAGGAATTTATTCAGTAGCAAGCGACTTAAGAGAAAACATAATAGAAAATGCGAAAGAAAAAATCGATGATAATCTAAAAAAATATATAACATTTAGAGTAGGAGATGGAATAACTTTAAAAGAGTCAGAAAATAATTATACTCTAGTTCTAGCAGGAATGGGTACTTACCTTATGGTAAATATATTAAAAAATACCACTAAAACATTCAAAAAAATAATAACAATTTCAAACAATAATCATGATATATTAAGAAAAGAATTTTTACATCTCGGTTATATTGTTGAAGCAGAAGAAATAATTAAAGAAAAAAATAAATTCTATAACTTGATAATATTTACTAAAGGTAACAAAAAATATTCTGAAAAAGATTTGATAATTGGATTAAATCATCAAAATATACCACTTTTAAAAGAGAAGAATAAAGAATTAATAAAAAAGTATCAAAATATAATTAATAAAATTAACGACTCAGAAAAAATAAAAGAATTAGAAAGAACAATCAAAATCTTAGAAAGTTCAATCTAATTCTTTTTCATTGAAAGAATGTAAGAGTATCTAAATTTAATTTACCTCTGTCTTGACTGCCAATAGTTTTTTTATTATTTATAACTGGCCTAACAAAGGCTTTTTGTTCTTTTAAAGTACTCTCTTTAGCAACCTCTTTTATACTTTTTCCAGCATTAAATACATCCTTCACATTTTTAACAATAGGACTAACTTGCTTATAAATTGGGATAGTTTTATTTACTATATTGAGTGTATCATTAATTCCCCCAACTATTTTACTTAAATTAAATCCTTTGAGAATACTTCCACTATTTAATGCCATAAACCCCACCTATAAATAGTATACGCTAAAGTAATTAAAAATTTACTTGTTATTATCTTTTTTCTTTTCGATAGTTATAACATAGCCATATTCTTTGGCAATTTTCATTAAAGTATCAAAAGTATATTTTCTAATCCCACGTTCATATCCTTGAATAGTCATTTTACTTAAGTTAACTCTTTTTCCAAACTCTTCTTGTGTAAGCTCAGACCATTCTCTTAAAATTCTTATTACATGTTTGGGTTCATAATCATTGGATATAAATTTCATGCTTACCTCCTATTGACATACACTATGAATGTATAATTATGGTTATAAAGCATACGATAAGTATGGCTTATGTAAGGGTAGAAAGAGGAAAAGATGAAAAAAATAATATTAATAGTACTTGGACTAATAATAGTTACAGGTTGTTCAACTAAAGAGGTAGAAAAAATAAGCAAGTGGTAGAGACAAATGGTCTATTAAGTTATACTATAGATGGGAAACTTGCAAGTGTTAAGCCTACAAAGGAAGATGGATATATAGTAAACAAGATAATATGTGATAATGGATCAGACTTAATGTGGGATAACGATAATTGGGAAGTAGAACTTACTGAAGTAAAGAGTAAAGATAGATGTATGGTAGATTTTACAAAGGATATAAACTTCTGGATATAGAGTTATGGTAACATCAAACGATACTTCAAGTTTAGATAGTTTATCGAAAGCTACAACAGAGAATGGAACAGTAATAATATATTCAACATCAAAATTAAAAAGTGTAAGTGGATGTAACGGAAGGGTAGAAGGAAATAAAGTAATAGTAAGTAATGTAACAGAAAATCAAATATGTAATATAACAATAGTCCCAACTTTAGCAGATACAATAAAAATATCTTATCCACCAAATGAAGGAAGAACAGATTTTACAAAGATAGACAATGGAACACCTGGTTTATATACAGGAACAGATGACCAGGGAACTACATACTATTTTAGTGGAGATGGAACAAATATGAATAACTGGGTGCGTTTTGCAGGCAAGCTATGGAGAATAATAAGAATTAATGGTAATGGAAGCGTAAGACTTTTGTATGCAGGGTATGGAGGAGAAGATGGATATATAGGGAGCGTGCAGGCGTATAATACAGGTGGACATCCAGCATATGTAGGATGGAAATATACAACTGGAGAAACTCTTGAAGCAAGTCGAGGAAACAAAAATAAGAGTAATGCGTATACAACAGTAGAAAACTGGTATAATGAGTTAAACAGTACCGATAAGAACTATATAGATTTAGAAGCTATATATTGTAATGATAGAGATATAAGGAGTGGCTCGTATAGTACAAGTAAGACTTTTTATTATACAGTATATAGAAGATTAGCAGAGGGTAGAAATCCTGTTTTCACATGTGGCTCCACTTTGGATAGATTTACAACATTCGGATTAATAACTGCTGATGAGCCCGTATATATCTAATGACAACTAAAAATAGTAGTTGTATTCAAAAGTGAATACATTATTTTTCTTTTAAAATAAGCAACTGATTAACATTAACAACTGTTTTTAAATACAAATTTTAAGTTTTGTATTCATTTTTGCAAGTGCAAAAATAGTGGTGGTGCAACAAAAAACACCTGAAAGCCTTTATTTATAAGGCATCAGATGTTTTCGTGGTGCATTGTCATATCCTGTTATTATTAAATATAATTTTTTAATTAAATTTTATTTAAAATAATGGTATAATTTGTATGGTGATACTTATGAACAAAATTAATTTTTTTATAAATAGTAAAAACATTTGTTTTAATCTTGATAAGATAGATATTTTAAGTAATAATGTAATATTTGTAACAGGCTTATCTGGATCAGGTAAGACAACGTTTGCTAGAAAAATATCGAAAGAATACAAAGCTACATTATTTGAACTAGATAATTTAGGTGGCTTCTTTGGTGAATATAAGGAAAGCGAAGAATTGATTCATAGTTTAACTGATAAATTTTTAAATATAAATTATGAATTAAAAGAAATTATTAGACAAGAAAAATATGTTGACTTAAAAATTAAAAACTTTGATAAGTATAGATATTGGACCAATAAATACATTGAATTTTTATTAGAATATGCAAAAAAGCAAGAGAGGATATTTGTATTTGAAGGAACTCAAATATTTAAGTGTATTAGTGCAGAGAAAATTAGTAGCAATCCTCTTATCATTATAGGAACAAGTTCTTTTATATCTTTGTTAAGAAGAATTAAAAGGCATTATAAGATTGACAAAGCAAGAAATAAACCTAATTTTTTTAAAAAGCATTTATGGAAACTTTTAAATGATTCTAAAAGATTGCATTTTAAAGATTTTAAGGAATTAAATAGATTTTTGGCTTTTTATAGAAACAGTTGTCATTAGATAACGACTGGCGAAATAGCGTATGCAGGAGGAAATTATGGATTTGTAAGTCCACTCGCATATTATTACTTAAACGCAAACGGAGGAAGCTCAACAGGAACAAATTATTGGTGGACAATGAGTCCGTTTAGTTTTGATACTATTGGAAATGCTGGTTCAATGGTTTTTAAAGTTAATGGAAGTTCTGGTGGGGCTGGTATATTAGCACTAGGATCTACTGGTATTAATGATGGTGTCATTCGTCCTGTTATCTCAATAAAGTCTAACGTTATAGTAACAAATGGAGATGGCAGTGCAAATTCTCCATACGAATTAAGCCTTTAAAAAGAACAAGTCTCATGATATACTTATGCTTAGAAAGAGAGTAGTGTATTATGAAAAAATTTATAAGTGAATTTAAGGACTTTATATCTAGAGGAAATGTTCTTGATATGGCGGTAGGTGTTATTATAGGTGGTGCTTTTGGAAAAATTGTAACTAGCTTAGTAAATGATATTATTATGCCACTTTTTGGAATACTAATAGGCGGTCATGATTTTAGTGGACTCGTTCTAAAAATAAATGATGCAAAGATAACTTATGGCGTATTTATTCAGAATGTAGTGGATTTTTTAATAGTTGCATTTTGTATATTTGTATTTATTAAAGCACTAAATAAATTAAAACGTAAAAAAGACAAAGAAGAAGAGACTGCTGCACCCAAAAAAAACGAAGAAGTTTTATTACTAGAAGAAATAAGAGATCTACTAAAGAAAGATTTAAAGAATACTAAGAAGAAAAATACTAATAAAAAATAATTTATTAATCATTTACTTTACGCTTGTCATTTTATATATGACAAGTTTTCTTTAAAATCTACTTTAAATCTTTACATAGTTATGCTATACTATATTATAGTAAAGAATAAGAGGAGTGGTCTTGTGAAAAAAATAGCAAAGGTTTTTAGCAAAGTTGGAAATGTATTGTCTTCTCTTATAATTAAATTCTTTTCATTACTAGTAAATAGTATAATAGGTTTATTTAAGGAAATATACAGAACATTTAGTTATGCAGCAGTAGGACTATTTAAAACTTTTGATTTTATATTTACAAAATTAATCACAGTATTTAGTTATCTAATTTATGGAATAATATTTATATTTAAGTGGATTGGAAAAATAACCTTATGGATTGGAACATTCGTGTATAAATATATCTTACGTACTATCGGTATAGAAATATATTCATTAGGGCGTGCTATAGGAAAAGGTGCATTTTGGAGTGGAAAGAAGATATTCTATGAACTACCATTATTTATAATAAACTCATTTAGTGATTTCTTTGACTATTTATCAAGAAAATTCAAAACAACTAAAGAAAGAATAGTCTATTTCTTTAAAAACACTCCAAAGAAAATTAAAACCTATTTTATAAACAAATGGAATAACCTAGCAATCATAAAACACTATAGAAACAAGAAAGAAAGAGAATTAGAAGTATTATTAATAGATAAATTTGGTAAAGATGCAGAACGTTCTGAAAAGAAACAAACATTCCAATATTTAGCAAGAAACGGAGAAGGTAAACTAATAAAAGGCTACTTTTCAGCGTTATCAAAGTTGGACACTCACTCTTATTTGTTAGATGCTGGTTATGAAGTATATGAAATAAAGACAAATTGGTGGATAAACTTTACTCATAATGAGTCTACATATTTAGATAGGCCAATGAAAAATAAAGACTTAATCTTCTGGTTAGCTCAGTTATCTACTTATATAAAAAGTGGTATTCCTCTTACAGATGCAGTAAAAATATTAGCCGAGCAAGATAAAAGAAAAAAATACAAAAAAGTTTATGACTCTGTAGTATACGAGTTATCTGTTGGTGAAGCATTTAGTGAAGCACTAAAAAAACAAGGTAATGTATTTCCTCCTTTATTAATAAATATGGTTAAAGCTTCTGAATTAATAGGAGACCTAGAAAGCACATTGGATGACATGAGTGCATATTATGAAGAAAAAGAAATTACTAGAAAACAAATGATAAGTGCATTAACATATCCTTCTATAATATTGATACTTGCAGTTGTAGTCGTTTCATTTATGCTAATATACATTGTGCCACAGTTTGCAGATATTTATTCTGGACTAGGTTCAGAAGTTGGTGGAATGACACAATGGTTATTAAACTTATCTGCATTCATGAAAAACAACGCAACAGTAATGTTATTAATTCTAATAGTGTTCTTACTTCTATATAGATATCTATTCAAGAAAGTTAAAGCTTTTAGAACTTTTATGCAGTACATATATATGCACATACCTGTAGTTGGAAACTTAATTATCTATAACGAAATGAATTTATTTGCAAAAACTTTTGCGGTTTTAAATAAAAATAATATATTACTAACCGATAGTATAGATATATTAAGTAAAATAACAGAAAATGAATTTTATAAAATGATAATGTATGATACAATATCTAACTTACTTAGAGGAGAAAAAATTAGCTTATCATTTAAAAACAACTGGGCAGTTCCAACACTAGCATATTACATGATAACTACTGGAGAATCAACTGGAGAATTATCTACAATGCTTGAAAAAGTAAGTGAATACTACCAAAGGGAACAACGTTCACTAGCGAATACATTAAAAACATTAATCGAGCCGTTTTTAATGGTATTCCTAGCTGTAGTAGTAGGTGGAATAATGATTGCAGTATTAGTGCCTATGTATGATGTAAGTAACGAAGTACTAAATCCTAGTACATCACATAACACTACAGTGACATTTGATTAAGGGGGAATTTAAATGGAAGTATTAATAAGTATAATGATATTCCTATTTGGAATATGCTTGGGTAGTTTCTACTGTTGTATTGGTTATAGAATTCCAAACAAAATAAGCACAGTAAAACCGAGTAGCTTTTGTCCAAATTGTAAGACACCACTAAAGTGGTATATGAACATACCACTTTTTTCCTTTATTTTTCTAAAAGGAAAATGTGCATTTTGTAAAGAAAAAATAAGTAAAATGTACTTTATAATAGAATTACTAGGAGGAATATTATTCTTATCATCATATTTATACTTTGGACTAACAAAAGAATTTTTCATAATGATAGTATTAGTAAGTATGTTATTAGTTACAATAGTAACAGATTTTAGATACTATTATATAAGCGATCGAGTCATAGTTATTGGGACAATTCTAATTTTAGGAGTATACATATATTATATGGGACTAAAAGAAACGCTTTTTTATGTAGCTAGTGGTATAATTATGTTCTTACTTATGTGGGTAATAAAGCTACTGGGTGATAAAGCATTCAAAAAAGAAAGCTTAGGTGGGGGAGATATTAAACTAATGATTCCATTAGGACTCTCTCTCGGAGTAATAGATGCAGTCACTAGTTTACTAATATCATCTTCATTAGCGCTAATAGCAAGCATAGTAATGCTAAAGAAAAGTGAAGAAAATATTGTTCCATTCGGTCCCTTCCTACTATTAGGTACAATCATAATGTTTATATTAGCCTACAATGGAATAGGATTATTATATAAGTAAGGAGTTTAAAAATATGGAAAAAAAGAATCATGTTTGGAAGATAATCGTAGGCGTAATCCTTGGAATAATATTATTTTTCGTGTTATTCATTCATTTTAAAGATAATCCAATGCAAGTATATAAAACTGTAATAAACAGTTTCTATACTAAACTAGATAGTAATTTAGAAAATATGGAAAACTTTAAAGTTAATCAAGAATTAGAACCAGTAAAAATAAACTCAAGGTTTAAATTTAACACAAATTTGGAAAATTTCGAAGAATATAATAATTTAGAATTTAATTATACTTCTTATATTGACTATCAAAAAAATGAATCTTTAGTAGAATTAGTTATTAATAAAGATGAGTACTTAATTAAAACGATATTAGCCTTTTTAGAAGGAAACACTTATTTTAAAAATGATGAATTATTTGATAAAACAATTTTAATAAAAGGAAATGAAATAATAGACAATAATGGAATAGAGCTAAACAACAATGATTTAGATACAGAAGAACTAAGATATATTTTAAAAAGCTTTAAAGATATTACTATTAATTCATTAGATAAAAGTAACTTTAAAGTGATTAATGAAAGAGTAGATATAAAAGGTAAAAACTATAACGCAAAAAAATACATATATATTTTAGATGATGAAAATCAAAGAAGAACTGCAAGCTTTATAATAGAAAACATTCTAGATGATGCTGAACTATTAGAATATATTTCCAATTTATTTGGGAATACCACCGAAGAAATGGAAAGATTATTAAATGATTCACTAGATAATATTGAAAGTAACGAAAGAGAATTAGAAACAATAAATGTATATATTTATATGTATAAAGATAAGGCGATTAGCTTTAGACTAGAGGAAGATGAAGTAAATATAATTTACAACAATATTGATGATTTTTTTGAATTTATAATAGAAAAATCTGATACAGAAGTGAAGCTTTATAAAGATGATGAAGACATAAAATTTTATATAAAGGAAAATGATGTAGAACTCTTTAATGGGTACATATCTTATACAGAAGATACATTCAAAGTAAACGTAACAATTGCTAACGATGTAATACCTATAAACCTATCTTTATCAATTGAAAACATAACTAAAGAAGATAACCAAACTCTATTTGATATCTCGCTAGAAACGAAAATGAATGTATTAGGAAATAATTATAACTTCTCTCTTGATGGGGATTTTGCAATGTCGGAATGTGAAGACTTACCATCATTCGATTTATCAAATGTGCAAGATATAAACACGCTAACAAACGAAGACATAGAAAGTATAACATTAAAGTTTAATGAAATTTTAACCAAACTAGGTATGAATAGTTTGATAAATCAAGAATAAATTTAAAGAACTTAAGTTCTTTTTTCTTTTCTTATCTTTAAAATTGGAATTGTTCGCTAGCAATGGACTACAACTTATTATATAATACACTTAGGTGGTAACAATGAATTATATACCTTTAAATATAAAGACACATTATGAACTACTAAGCAGTCTAATTAAAATAGACTCACTAGTTTCTTTTGCAAAAAATAATGGAATATCCGCTTTAGGAATTACAGACTCAAATATGTTTGGATGTATGGAATTTATAAATTTATGTAATTCTTCTAACATTAAATCAGTCATAGGTGTAGAAATACAAGTAGAAAGTTTAGATATGATATTATATGCAAAATCTTATACAGGATATGTTAACCTTTTAAATATTGTAAGTGAAAGAAATACAAGCACACTTAATATTAAATTTTTAAAAGAAAAAAAGTCTGACTTAATATGTGTTACTAAAGATTACCTTAATTACCTTAATTATAAAGAAATATATGACCTAGTTTATCTTTCGTATGAAACATCAGAAGAAAAAAAGAATGCATTAATAACTACTGATAAAATTGTCTATATGAAAAAAAGTCTTTATATTAGTGAATCCGATAAAGAATATTTGATTTATCTTAGTATGATTAAAGATGGTAAAACTATAGATAATTTTGAAGAATATAGTTTTGACAATCATCTTAATATAGGTATAGATGAATACGATGCAAAAACAACTTATGAATTTGCAAATTTAATAAATATAGAGCTACCAAAATTTCACTTTAAACTACCAGAATATTGTGAAGATAAAAGGGAAGTTCTTAAAAAACTAGCAAATAAAGGCTTAAACAAAAGACTAAACGGAAATATTACTAATGAATACCAAGAAAGACTTAACGAAGAACTTCGCATAATTAATGAAATGGGCTTTACGGATTATTTCTTAATAGTATATGACTTTATTTTATATGCTAAAAAAAATAAAATCATAGTAGGGCCAGGACGTGGAAGTGCAGCTGGAAGCCTTGTTAGTTATTGTATAGGAATAACAGAAATAGATCCAATAAAATATGATTTAATTTTTGAAAGATTTTTAAACCCCGAAAGAATCACAATGCCAGATATAGATATAGATATTGAATATCTAAGAAGAGAAGAATTAATAGAATATGTAAAAAGTAAATATGGTTATGATAAAGTAGCAAATATAATAACATTTGGTACGCTTCTTTCAAAGCAAGTCTTAAGAGATGTTGGAAGAATATTAAAAATGTCAAATGAGATAATAGATAAACTCGTAAGTACAATAAAAGATAAAGAAACGTTTAATGAACTAGAAACAAATCCATACTTTAACCAAGTAAAAAAAGAAGACATAGAATATGAAAAATTAATAAGAATATCAAAAAAATTAGAAGGTCTAAAAAGACATACAAGTATACACGCGGCAGGAGTTATCATAAGTGACGAACCATTAAGAAACAAAGTTCCCCTCTATAAAAGTGCAGAAACACTTCTTACAGGATATACGATGGAACATCTAGAAGCAATTGGACTATTGAAGATGGACTTTTTAGCCATTAAAAACTTAGCAACAATAGGAACAATAGTAAATAAAATAAAAGAAGCTACTAACATTTATATAGATGTAAACAAAATACCATTAGATGACACTAAAACATTAAAACTATTCTATAATGTTAATACTATCGGTATATTCCAGTTTGAAAGTGAAGGAATGATGTCTTTCTTAAAAAGTCTTAGAATAAAAGAATTTGATGATTTAGTAAGTGCTATAGCATTATATAGACCAGGACCTAGAGAAAGTATTCCAGATTTTATTGCAGTAAGAAACAAAAGAAAAAAACCACACTACATAGTACCTGAACTAGAAGATATTCTAAAAAGTACAAATGGTATAATCGTATATCAAGAGCAAATATTAGAAATATTAAAAAAAATTGGTGGATTTTCCTATAGCACAGCTGATAACATAAGACGTGCCATGAGCAAAAAGAAAGAAGATATAATATTAAAATATAAAAACGATTTTGTAAATGGAGCCATTAACAAAGGTTATAATAAAAATTCTGCAGAGGAAATATATGACTTAGTATTAAAATTTGCCAATTATGGATTTAATAAATCCCATTCAGTTGCTTATTCCTTAGTAGCTTTTCAAATGGCATTCTTAAAAGCGCATTTTGTCGAATACTATATAACAACTGAATTAGATATGGTCATAGGAAGCGAAATTAAAACAAAAGAATACATCGACGAAGCAAGAACTTATGGCTTAGAAATAGATTTAATAAATATAAACGAAAGTATAGATAAATACAAAGTAAAAGATAAGCAAATAATATTGCCACTTACTATAGTAAAAAGTATTGGAAAAGAAACCGTAGCAAATATCCTAAAAGAAAGAGAGAATGGCTATTTTAAAGACTACTTTGACTTTTTAAAAAGAATATACAATAGTAAAACTAACACTAAAGCTTTAGAAAATCTTATCCTCTCTGGAGCATGTGATGTGTTTGGCTTAACAAGAAAGACAATGATAGGTATGTTGCCTGCAGGTACATATTATGCTAATCTCTGTAAAGATTTAGATGAATCGCTAGTAGAAAAACCTCAAATCATATACGAGCCTGAATTTACAGAATCTGAATTATTAAAGATGGAATATGAACTATATGGATTTTATATTAAGAGTCATCCTGTTACAAAATATAAAAGAGATAATATATGCTTACTTAAAGATATAGTAAAATACTTTGATAAAATTGTAAATGTCTTATGTATGATAGATTCATTAAAAGAAACTACAACCAAGAAAAAAGAAAAAATGGCATTCATAAGTGCTTCAGACGATACTGGAAAAGTTACCATTGTAGTCTTTCCCTTAGTCTATCAAAAATCCTTTGGTATAAAGAAAGGAGACATTGTAAAAGTTACAGGAAGAGTAGAAAGACGACTTAGTGATTATCAATTGGTGGCAAATAAAGTAGAAAAAATGTAAAAATATAAAATTTTTTGCATTTTTTTAATTATTCAATTTTGAATTTTGAAAAGTCAATTTTAAAATTTACCCCCTGTTTTTGAAAAACACGAACGCAAATAAAAGAAAAAATTATCAAAAAACTATTCAATTTTAAATTTTGATGAGTGTTTGACATAAAGGGATTAGCATGCTAAAGTTAATCTAGAAAGGAGGTGTAAAAATGGAAAGCTTTAAAAACTATTGCGAAAACCACAAAAAACAAATTAAGCTTGCTGTATGTATTATGTTCCTATTAACTCTCACATGTGTCTCATTCATTCATATAGAAAATAAATACACCAAGAAAGACAAAGAAATAGTGGCTACTTTAGTAGAAAAGAAAACAGAAGAAAATGATGCTATAGAACAAGAAGAGTCAGAAGTACCAGAAGAAAAAACTAAGAATATAATAATGGTAGATGTTAAAGGTTTTGTAATAAATGAAGGTGTTTATAGTTTAAACGAAAATGCTAGAGTAATAGATGCAATTAATGCAGCAGGGGGACTCAAAGAAAGTGCTTATACAAGATATCTAAACTTAAGTAAAATAGTTCATGATGAAGATGTTATTATTGTAAATAGCTTAGAAGAAATAGAACATATGAAACAAGAAACAACTGTAAAAGAGGAAATACAATGCGAGCTTACTAACAAAGTATGTTTAACAGAAGAAAAAATAATTACAAGTACTGTAACAGAAAACAACAAAACTAATGATTCGCAAAAAAATAACTCTAATGATATAAGAGAAGAAATGGATGAGCCGTTGAATACACTTGTGAATATCAATACTGCTACAAAAGAGACGCTAATGTCATTAAAAGGAATAGGAGAATCTAAAGCAGATAAGATAATAGAATACAGGAATACTCAAGGCACTTTTAAAACTATAGATGAAATAAAAAATGTAAGTGGTATAGGCGATTCAGTTTATGAGAAAATTAAAGACTATATTACAGCACAATAATACTTACAGAGTTATTGCTTTACTAGTGTTACTATATAGCTTAGCAGTAACTCTCATTCCTAATTATAAAAGTAAATATGAAGCAAATGAAACGGAGTTCATTCTAAATATATTAGAATATAAAATAGATGGAAACAAGCTATCTCTCACATTAAAAGGTAAAGAAAAAATAAAAGGAATATACTACATAAAAACAGAAGAAGAAAAAGAATGGCTAGAGAAAAATTTAGAATTAGAAGGAACACTTAAAATAAAAGGAACGCTAAAAGTACCGAATAACAACACAGTGCCAAACTTGTTTAATTACAAGAAATACCTGTACTTTAATAAAATATATTACCTATTAGAAATAAATGAATTAAAAATAGATAAAAAAACAGATAATATATTGTACAAAATTAAGAATTATGCATATTTGCGAGCAAGTAAAATAAAGTACAATAAATATATATACGCTTATATTTTAGGGACTACAGATAATTTAGAAGAAAATATAATAGATAGTTATAGAACAAATGGAATAAGTCACTTGTTTGCTTTATCTGGTTTACATGTAGGAATATTTAGCCTTATTTTAATGAAAATACTATCAAAATTAAAAATCAAAAAAGTATATAATTATCTATTTATATTTATAATACTCTTGATGTTTGCATTTATAACAGGATTTAGTCCATCCATATTAAGATCAATATTGTTATTCTTCTTACTAGGAATAAACAAAATTTACAATTTAAACATAAGAACCATAAATATTCTATACTTAACTTTTAGCATAATAGTACTTGTTAATCCATTTATAATTTTTCAAATTGGATTCATCCTCTCATTCATAACAACATTTTTCTTAATATTAACCAGTTATTTGATAGAAAATAAAAACTATTTACAAAGCTTATTAATAGTAAGTGCTATTTCTTTTATATCAAGTTTAGGAGTATCAATATACTTTTTTGGTAGTATTAATCCAATGGGAATTATCTTAAATCTCATTTTTGTACCACTTGTAAGTTTTATAATATTTCCACTTTCACTAATTGTTTATATTTTCCCCTTTTTATCAAATATTCTAAATATTTTAACAAATATAATGGAAAATTTATCTCTCTTTCTTACTAAAGTAAAATTGGAAATCTATTTTCCGGCCACAAACATTTCAAGCATTATAATATATTATATATGTTTAACAATCCTGTTTAAAACTAGAAATAAAAAAATAATATTTATTATATTTTTTATATTGATGTCATGGAAAGTATATCCGTATTTTAAAAATGAAACTAGTATTTATTTTATAGACGTTGGACAAGGAGATTCATGTCTTTTAGTAACTCCACATGCTTCTAAAGCAATACTTATAGATACTGGTGGAAAAATTAGTTACAATAAAGAGAAATGGATGAGACATAGTAAAGAATATCAAATAAGTACTGATACACTTATTCCATTTATGAGAAGCATAGGAGTATATAAATTAGACTATTGCTTTCTAACACATGGAGACACCGACCATGCAGGAGAAATAATAAATCTCCAAAAAAACTTTAAAATAGACAAAATATATATTAACAAAGGAGAAGTTAATAAACTAGAAAGTAATATACAGAAAGCTAAAATAATAGACTTTGAAGCAATACAAATTGATAATATAAAAATTCAAAGTTTAAATGACAAAATATATATGGATGAAAATGATGACTCACTAGTATTTTTACTGAACATTGAAAATGTAAGTATTATCTTAACAGGAGATGCTAGTACTAAAACTGAAAAAGATATATTATCAAACTATAATTTAAGTAAAGTAGACATTTTAAAAGTTGGACACCATGGCAGTAAAACCAGTTCTAGCAGCGATTTTTTAGAAACAATTAACCCGAGCATAAGTATAATAAGTTCTGGTCTTAATAACAGATTCAATCATCCTCATCAAGAAGTACTAAACAAATTAGAAAATATTGGAGAAGTTTATAACACTGCCTATGATGGAACAATAGAAATAAAAATTAAAAATGGCTATAAAGTAAAAAATTATCCAAGATAAAATATTCATACTTGCTTGAATTAAATTGAAAGTGCCCGAGTATTTACTTTATCTTCCTTTTTAAGAAGTAATTGCCCATATAAAACGTTAAAGAAACACAAAAAAATTGAATTTTTTATAAAGTGTGGTATACTACCACTTGTATGGAAAAAT
>CAJUGE010000060.1 GCA_910586295.1 uncultured Bacilli bacterium
CTTTTTCCATAATAAAAAACTCCTTTCAATCTAACATTATTAGAAACCCATTTTAGCCGTTATTCCTATCGATTTTCCTTACACGATTCTTACATTTTTGTAAGGTTTCTTTTTTATTTAAAAAACTATCCTGTAAATATCACAGGATAGCAATTTTATTTTATATCTATATAACTACTTTTAGGAAATACTAATCGTATTTCTGTTCCTTCATTTTGAACTGAATTTAGCTCTATTGCTATTCCTAATTTATTGCATAGGTTTTTACATAGATACAATCCGATTCCTGTAGATTTTTTACCTATCAACCTTCCATTTGTTCCTGTAAATCCTTTTTCAAATACTCTTGTAATTTCTCCATTTTTTATTCCTATTCCATTATCTTTAATATACAGTATCACATTTTCTTTTCCTTGTTTTGCATATATTTCAATCTCTAAATTTTTATCTTGTTTTTTATACTTTATACTATTTTGAATTATTTGATTTAATATGAATATGATCCACTTATTGTCTGTATTTACTTCTAAATCTAAATCATGAATATTAACAGATATTTTTTCATGTATTAAAACATTTTTATTCTTCTTTATACTCTCATTTACAATGTCCTTTAAATTAACTTTTTTTACATAGTAATCTTTTTCTACAGTATTACTTCTTGCATAATATAAAGCCTGTTCTATGTAATTTTCGATTTTTTGTAATTCTTCATCTATACTTTTAGTTGTCTGATTTTTGTTATTTTCTATTATCAATTTACTTGATGCTATCGGTATTTTTATTTCGTGAATCCATAATTCTATATACTCCTTATAATCTTCTTGCTTATATTTATATTTGTTTACATTCTCAACCATTGATTTATTAATTTGTTCTAATAAGTCTTTTAGTATTTTACCTTCCATAAAACTTGGTACTTTTATAATCTCACTAATTAAGTATTTGTCATCTAAGTTATTTAAAGTATCTTCTAAATTTTTATAAAATCTTTGCTTCATAAAATATTCTATAGTTAGTCCTATTATATATATAAATATTATAGCAACTGGAATATATATTTTTATAAAATTTCCAAATGGATACGAAATTAAAAATATTTCTATAGTAGCAATTCCAAATAATAATAAGAAGCATAAAAGTATTTTATCTTTTATAAAACTTTTAAAATTCATATCATTTTTCTCCCTTTAACATATATCCTTGTCCTCTTTTTGTTTCAATAATATCTTTTAGTCCTAATTCTTCTAATTTACTTCTTAATCTAGTAATATTAACACTTAAAGTATTATCATCAACAAAGCAATCATTTTCCCAGAGTACATCCATTATATCTTCTCTTGAAACGATTTTTTCTCTATTTTCAATAAAATATTTTAAAATTTTATATTCATTTTTAGTTAAATCAATAATTTTATCATCTTTTATTATTGTACTATTTGATATATTTAAAATAAAGTCTTTTGCATCAATTTTATTTTTAGGTTCACTATTACTATTTGTTCTTCTTAATAGCGAATTTACTTTTGCAAGTAGTATATGGATATTAAATGGCTTTGTAATATAATGATCTGCTCCATAATTTATTGAAACCAACTCATCTAATTCATTATCTCTACTTGTGACGGCAATAATCCCCATATCAGATTGTTTTCTAATCTCTTTGCAAATATATTCTCCATCTACTCCTGGCAAATTTATATCTAATAAAATAAGATTTGGATTTATTTCTAAAATATCATGTATAGTATTGTCAAATTTTTTTAAACATTCTGCTTGATAGCCTTGATGGCTTAAAAATATTTCTAATTCATTTCTTAATTTTTCATCATCTTCAACGATTAATATCTTCTGCATTTTATAATACCTCCGAAATCATTATAGCATACTTTTTATGAAAATAACCTTACATTTCTGTAAGGTTACTATATAGAGTATTTAAAAATTTATTTAATACTATTTATCGCATCTTTTGTGATCTTATCTTTGTCAAACTTGTTTATAATTAATACAACTATTGCTACCAATATTAGTATTGCCACATATAATATAATGCTCATTTTCCAATCTCCAATAGCAAGCCTATCTCCTGCTAATGTAGAAGTAATAACAGATGGAAATCTAGCAAATGTCGAAATTAATATAAACTTTATCGGCTTTATTGGTATTAATCCTGCTACATATACTAATAGATCTTTTGGTGTACCTGGTATTAAAAATAATATAAGCATTATTAGTTCAATCTTTTTTGGATTCTGAAATAATTTGCTATTCTCTATTTTGGAAACTTTCTTTTCATCACAAAAATCGTATACGAATTTTCTTCCAAATTTTCTAACTAACAAGTATATCGTTATTGATATAATAGCAGCTGATACCATAATAAATACTGTTCCCCAAAGTCCTCCATAACACATTCCTGCCAAAATTTCTATTGGCTCTCCTGGTACTATAATTAAAAATATTTGTGCTATTTGAAGTCCAAATAGTGATAACATTCCCATCATACCAGAATTATCAACTTTTTCTTTAAAAGCTACTTGTCCTTCTACTGTAGATAAATTTTTCATTACTGGAAATAGATATACTGTTATTCCTATAAATAATGTTAAAACTACTGCCATTAATAATATTTTAAATATTTTAATTTTCTTTTTTCTGCTCATATAATCCCTTCTTTTTTATTTGTGTCATTTATAAATTATTTCTTATTAAATCTACTACATTTATTTTAGGAGGTTGATATTTCTTCATTTTTCTCACCCATTTCCATTTATATTTCTATCAAACTGTACATCTGTTGCAATAAAGTAAATTCCATATACCAATATAAACATTCCAAGCATAATCCAAATATTCTTAAAAATTTCTTCCATTGTTACTGCTACTGTAAATATTTGACCGACACCTAAAATAACAGGAATACTAATTATTACTGGCAATATCATTGGAATCGCAAAATAAAAAAGTAGTTGTTTGAATATTGTTCTATTTATCTGTAATTCATCCACTCCCAATTTTTTCAATAATTCATATCTATATTTGTATTTTTCTGAATCACTTAATTGTTGTATTGCTAAAAGAGTAGCTGTTGCCATTACAAAAATAAGTGCTACATAAAATGCTAAAAATGACATAATTGTATAAAATGATTTTGTTTGGCTCATTCTTTCACCTTTTGTTTGTACATTTGCAAGTGATATTTGTATATTATAGTTTTGTTCTTCTCCATTAACTTCTCCTGCTATTTCTCTCTCTTGCTTTATAATATAATTACTTAATTCTTTGTAAAACTTCTCATCTGTCATATTTTCTGTTGTAGCAACAAAATTATAAGCAAAGTCCAAATAATAGATTTTATCTGCTCCATCTTCTTGTTCTGTTACAATTGTACTGTTATTATCATTTTTATCTCTTAATCTTTGGTCCTCTTTTTCTATTAATGGTATTAAACTGTCTGGCACTATAATTGCATAATACGAACCATTAAATCCAACTTGTGCAATATTTTCGCTTCTAATTTCTTTTATTTTTACATCTTTTCCTACTATTTTAATTTTATCGTTTTCTTTAGTATATTTTTCAAGTCCCCCTTTAGCTGTTTTTAAACAATTAATCATAATTTCGTCATCTTGTAAATCTACTTTTTCGTATCCTAATATTTCTCTTAATTTATTATAGTCTGTTAAACTTAATACACAATCAATTTCTTTATCAATTGCTCCTTTAAATGGTGTTTTTTCAAATGCTGTTGATAATCCTATCCCTTTTATATTATATAGCCTATACTCATACATATCTTTTACTTTTGCATTTTTTTCAATATATTCTTTATATTTTGAAAAGTCTCCATCTGCTGTAGTAATCATTATTTCATAAGGATAACCCATTTCAATTTCGTTATTTATCATACTGTTCATAAGTAGTGCTACATTTCCACCAATTAATATAATCGTAAACATTAATGCAATTGTTCCCAAACTTAAACTCATTGTGTTAATTTTTGATGTTAAATTTCTATATAAAAACATATTATCTTTTTTATATTTTTTTGATTTATTGTTTAGGTATCTTTTTACAATAAAACTTGATATACTAATATAAAATAAATAGATTCCTACTATTAACATGATAATTGCTATAAATATATTTCTACCTACCATATTACTTGCATTTGCAAATTCATTATTATTTATTAATATTGCACCTACCAATAGTGCAATTGATAAAGTAAAAAGTATAACATTTCCTTTTGCATTTTTTATCATATTGTTTTCATTCTTTTTATTTGCATATAATAAGTCATATACTTTTGTTTTCTTTATTTTTCTTCTACAATTTAATAATACTAAAGCAAATATTCCGAAAAAATAAATAGCTGTCATCCCTACTGCTTTTATGCTAAAAGATATTTTTATTTGATATGGTTGATTAAATAAATTCATAATAATTGAAGTAAATATTTGGTATAGGAATGTTCCTAAGGCTATTCCTATTATAAATGCTATTCCTCCTATCATAATATTTTCTAGTGTAAAAATATTACTAATTGACTTCTTTTCTATTCCTAATATTTGATATGTTCCAAACTCTTTGCTTCTTTTTTCTAGCATAAATCTCATACAATAATTTATTAGCCATGCCATAACTAAAACAATAAGTATACTAATTCCTGATATTGCTTTTGAAAAAAATGCCATATAGAATGATAATTCACTTATATCATTTGATGTAGCAATTGAATTAAAGCTAAACATTAAAGCAACTGATATAATAACTGTTATAAAATAGATACAATAGTCTTTTGCTTGTCTTTTTGCATTTCTAAAAGATAATTTACCTAACATCTCTTGCATCACCTCCAAGAAGTGCTAATACATCTAATATTTCATTGTAAAAATCTTTTCTTTGCTTTTCTCCTTTTTCTATTTTATTAAAAATTTTACCATCTTTTAAAAATAGAATCTTTTTTGCATAACTTGCAGATAATGGATCATGTGTTACCATTAAAATAGTTGCTTTCATTTTATTGTTCATATCTTCCATTACTTCTAATAACTGTCTAGCTGCCTTACTATCCAAACTTCCTGTTGGTTCATCTGCAAGTATTATTTTAGGATTATTTACAATAGCTCGGCAGACTGCACATCTTTGTTTTTGTCCTCCTGATACTTGATATGGATACTTGTTTAAAATTTCTTCTATTCCTAATTTTCTTGCTATTTCTAATGTTTTTTTGTCTATTTCTTTTTCTGGTACTTTGTTAATTGTTAAAATTAAAGCTATATTTTCTTCTATTGTTAGAGTATCTAACAAATTGAAATCTTGAAATATAAATCCTAAGTTTTCCCTTCTAAATTTTGCAATATTTTCCTCTTTTATCTCTGTTATGTCTTGATTTTCTAAATAAATATGCCCTGAACTTATTGTGTCTATTGTAGATATGCAATTTAAAAGTGTTGTTTTTCCACTTCCACTTGCTCCCATAATTCCTATAAATTCTCCTTCTTCTACATCAAAACTAATTCCATCTATTGCCTTTGTTATATTATCTTTGTTTCCATAGTATTTTTGTATTTGTTCTACTTTTAATACTTTTTTCAAAATAATCACTCCTTTATTTTAATGTTTACAATCTCCTTTTAGTCGATTGTATAAGTTATCTGTAAAGCTCGTTCCTCGCTAACAGCTAACTTAATTATAGTAAAAATCTATTTAGTTTCATATAGAAGTAGTTTGCATTTATCTTACATTTTTGTAAGATAAAAAAATCCCCTTAAAATTAAGGGAATCAATTATTCTTCATTTAGTTTTTTAGTTCTAGGAATTGTAATTATTATATTGGTATACTCATTTTCTTTTGATTGTGCTTCTATTATCATTCCCAATTCTTCACATAATCTTTTACATAAGTATAATCCTATTCCTGTAGATTTCTTTTGATTTCTTCCGTTTGTTCCAGTGAACCCTTTGTCAAATATTCTATCAATTTCACTTTTCTTAATTCCTATACCATTATCCTTAATTGATAATTTTACATTTTCTTTCATTTCTTTTAGTTCAATAACTATTTCTGGACTTTTTTCTTTTCTATATTGAATAGCATTTATTATAATTTGATTTAATATAAACTCTAGCCATTTTTCATCTGTATAGGCTGATAGTTCTATATTTTTGGTTTCAACTTTCATACCATTATGAATCATCATTTTCTTGTTTCTTGCTAGTACATTTCTAATAGTTTCTTCTAAATTTACTTTTTGTATCATAAAGTCATTTGATACTTGATCTAATCTTGCATAAAATAATACTTGTTCTACATAGTTGTTGATTTCTTCTATTTCTTCATCTATTTTATTGGTTATTTCTGACTTATTATTTTCACATAATAATTTACTTGATGTAATTGGTATTTTTATTTCATGTACCCAACTTTCTATATATTCCTTATAATCTTTTCCGAGCTACTCTTACATTTGTTACATTTTCGAGCATAGATTTATTGGCTCTTTTTAGTATCTTGTAATATGCTAAATTTTCTTGCCCTCTAGGCTTTTCTATTATTTCTGATATAAGATATTTTTCTTCTAAACCATCCATTATATTTTCTATATTTTTTATATATCTATTCTTTCTCCAATAACTAACTAATAGTTCTACTGCACAAAATACAAAAGATATAA
>CAJUGE010000061.1 GCA_910586295.1 uncultured Bacilli bacterium
CATTACGGCTCGAATTCTTGCTTGTCTACGCTTAAATCTAATCTCACGACTTTGACTCCAAGACTAGCTAATGGCTCCTTGCCAAGGATTACCATGTTGGGTTCACACCAACTATATATTAAACACCGAACTGGCGCACCCTCCTTGACTATACTAATGCTAACATACATCCACTTGTAAGCCAAACGTTTTTCCGTTATTTTGGTGCAAAAGATTAGTTGTAGTTTCCTATACTATAAAAAAACACTATAAATTTATAAAATATTCCAATTGTACTAATTTTACAAATATAGTATTTTTAATTTTTAGTCTAAATAGACATAGGATAATATTTGTTTCTCTAAAGTATATTTCTACTATAACTCTCGTTATGAATTTACTAATCATTAAAGAGAAATTACTGGACGAACGACGCCACTACTGTGGACACCAAGATTATTCAAGTGGCCAGGAGCACCAAAACCGTTCACAGCGAACACGGCCGCACTACTACCGTTATACGGACTCCTATAAAACTTATGCTATATGTTTTCAATATTATCCATATATTATATTATTTAAATATTTTGAACACTTTTAGAATATGTAAATCCAAAAACATTACAGTAACGTTTAGAATTAGTTATTATACAAGACAAAGACTCAGGTGTTGGATCTGGAGGTGTTACTCCTCCATTACAATTAATATCAAATGAATCACCTACATCACTTTGTTTTATACTCTTCTTTTTAATTCCATTTGAATTTGAAACAGTTAAGCCAAATGTATCATCTGATACTTTTAAACTCGTAACTTCTCCATATGAATTAACAGTAATATCGTAATATAAACCTTCTTTTTCTTCTACATCTATAAGTTTAGTAGTTGTATCTTTACCTCTACAAAATCTCTTAGTATAATCTCCTTCACTGGTATTATAAATATAAGTTGTATAAGCATTATTATAAAGGCTTAGTGCTTCGTCATAAAACAATGACTTTTTAGCACCAGTAAATAATTTTATTACATTAGGTGTCACTAAAAGCAACAATACTCCAATAAGCGCTATTACTGCAAGTAACTCTACTAATGTAAAACCTCTTCTTTCTTTCATGATTTAACTCTCCTTTAACCTCACGATAGTGGCCCCATCATTAAAATTATCTAACTTATATGATAATACCCGCTTATCTGTCTTCAAATAATCATGAACACTACGTCTTAAAATTCCACTACCCTTACCATGTATTAATATTATATCATAATTTTTTAACTTTAAACAGTCTGTTATAAATTCTTTTACTTTAATTATACAAAGTACACTATCAAATCCATGTAAGTCTATACTAGGCATTAATGCTTGAAATGGATCATCTATTCTTCTCATAAATTTTATATACCTCTTCAACATCTGGAATACTAATAGATGAACCAAGTGTTTTAACAGACACTCCTGCCGCTATATTAGCAATTTTCAAACATTTTTCTAAAGGAAGCTTTTTAGCTATCCCATAAGCAAACGCTCCATGAAATATATCTCCTGCTCCTGTAGTGTCATTAGCATTAACTTTAATTCCACTCATCATTTTAATTTTTTCTTCTATTTTATATAAGCAACCTTTTTCTTCTTGAGTTATAATAATATTACCAGGAAATTGTTCAGACAATTTATTCATTACAACTTTTAAGCTATCTGGATTTGCATAATCTATTCTTTCTCTAGAAGCAAGCTCTGCAAACTCCTTAGAACACACAACATAATCACATACTTTACATAATGCAGCAGTTTGTTCAGTTAACTTTCCTGCATCTATTATCCTAATTGCATTTGGAAATTTCTTTATTGCTTGTGCAGATAAATTATAATGTTCACTGTCCATTAATATAATATCTGGAGTAAAGTCATAATTCACTTCATATCTTTCATCTTTTGGTGCACTTATATTAAAAAGTGTCCTAGAAGCATTTTCCTTATTTAAAATAACAAAAGTCTTAGTAGTTTGTGAATCTTGTCTTTTTATTATAAATTTTGTACTAACATTAGATTTATTTAAACTATCTATAATTATATCAGCATATCTATCGTTTCCGACTACACTCACTAAATAAGTTTCTATATCCCATTTTCCTAAAAGCATTGCAGCGTTTAATGCAGGACCTCCTGGACATTCAATTTGTTCTTTTAATCTATTCTCAGTGTTTTCAACTGGATATTTTTCTACAGGCATAATAATATCATAACAAGAGTGCCCAATACATAATACTTTCATAAACCTCTCCTATTCTATTTACAATTATATCAAAAGTTAGATATTTAGTACATATTAAATTATTACTTTTACAATTAATTTAAAATTCAAAAAAAGTAAGACTATTAATCTTACTTTAAAGCATCTAATAATTCAGCTTTTTTCATACTAGTATAATTTTCTATACCTTTTTCTTTTGCCATTTCTTTAAGTTCTGCTACTGTTTTAGAATTTAAGTCTATATTAGTTTCTTCTTTCTTTGACTCTTCTTTTTTAGTTTCTGCTTTTGATGTTTGTTTAACTTCTTTTACAACTTTTCCTTCTAAACCGCCCTTAGCAATTTTAACAATGTTAGAAAATTCTTCTGGAGCACTAATTGCTATTTCACTAAGCATTTTTCTATTGATTTCAACGCCTGCTTTGTTTAGTCCATCTATGAATTTTGAATAGCTTATATCATTCATTCTACAAGCAGCATTGATTCTTGTAATCCATAATTTTCTAAAGTTACCTTTATTTTTCTTTCTGTCTCTAAAGCTATAATTTCCACTATGAAATAATTGTTCTTGAGCAGTTTTATATAATCTATGCTTACTTCCAAAATATCCTTTAGCTCTTTTTAGAACTTTCTTTCTTCTAGCTCTTGTTACTGTTCCGCCTTTAACTCTTGTCATTTAACTTACCCCCTTAACGCTTTCTTATATCTGTTCATATCAGCACTACTTAGCGATGAACCTTTTCTATGATTTCTATTAAAACTTGTAGGTTTCTTTCCTGTTTTATGATTTGCACCAGGTTTTCCTATTTTAGTGCTTCCACCAGGTCTTACTTTAATTTTTTTTGATATACCACCATGGGTTTTTTGTTTTGGCATAATTCTCTCCTTCTTTCTACTTTTTAGGTGCTACAACTAAACTCATACTTCTTCCCTCAAGTTTAGGCATACTTTCTATCTCTCCAACTTCTTCCAAGGCAGTCGCAAATTTCAATATTACTTCTTTACCTAATTCAGAATGCGCTATTTGTCTACCTTTAAACCTTACTGATACTTTTACTTTATGACCTTTTTCTACATAAGCACGTGCATTTTTTAATTTAGTTTCAAAGTCATGAGTATCTATAGTAACACTTAGTCTATATTCCTTTAACTCAAGGTTTTGTTCTCTTTGTTTTTTCTTAGCTTCCTTTTCTTTCTTTACCTTTTCATATTTGAATTTATTGTAATCTATCACTTTACATACAGGCATTCCATTACTACTCATAAGTACTAAATCAAGCCCCGCATAATTTGCCAACGTAAGTGCATCATCAATTTTCTTTACTCCTAATTTTTCTCCATTAGGACCGATTACCATTACTTCTTCAAATCTAATTTGTTCATTTATTAGAACGTCATTTTGTTTAGCTATTACTAGTCACCTCCAAAAATTATAAAAAGTGAATACAAAGTATCCACTTAAAAAACTAATAAAACTGTTAAACTTAGCTTTTAACCTACCAACATATTTATCAGTCAGGTGAGTGTGGATACACTGCTTTCTCTTTTTCTACTTATACATTCTATAATAAATTATACGAGATGTCAAGAAAATTATTCGTACAATCTATTATACAGACATAATTTTAAGTTTTAATATCTCTTATTCAAAAAATTTATTTATTGGAACATTTAAAGTTTGACTTATTTTATATAAGTTATACATCCCTATACCTTGAGACATTTTACGGCTTTCTAATGCACCTATAAGAGAGGTTGATACGCCTATTTTACTTGCTAATTTTCTTTGTGACATTTCACCTTCATTTACGTTATATAATAGTCTATACTTTTTTATATTTTTTCCAACTGTTTCATTAAATTCTTTTTCAGTCATACTTATAATGCCTCCTATTAATTGAATTTATTTGATTGTGCCTAGCAGCACGAACTCACTACTTTTCGATTTTAAATACCACTAGGCACGGTCGACATCGGCACTTATGGCTTCACTCACTACACTTTTATAAGTGCCGATTACTTTTGTTTATTTTTACTATATTGTCAACGTATAAGGATCGCTTCCTGTTCCAGAACCTCCAGTTACCAGTACACTAGATTTCAATGAGATTACTGGACGAACGACGCCATTAATGTCGACGCGGTTAGCATTCAAGCGGCCAGGGATACTAGAACCGTCCACAGCGAACACGAACGCGTAGCCACCACTGACGAAGTAAGACGGACTCATTGTCCACCACCAATTGCCTCCTGTTGAACTTCTTCCGATTGCATTTAAGTAATAATATGCACTTTCATTATCATTTCCATATAATCCTCCTGCATACGATACCTCATCTGCTGTCATTAACCCGAAATTATTGAATATATCTGCTGCGTTACTACATTCATATGTCGGTGTCTTATTTGTATATAGTCTTGTGTATGCCGCATAGTTGAAACTGGTACTATACGAACCGCTTCCTATATTTCTATCATTACAATATATTGCATTGCCATCTATATAGTTTGAATATGATGAAGCTATATTTGAGTTATACCAACTCTCTACTTTACTATATGCATTACTCTTTGTTCCATTTCCTCTATCTGTACTTACACTTATGCTGTTCGCATTATATGTATACTTCCATCCTACATATGATGGATGCCTATATGATGTATTATATTTATATGTTGTTCCATCTATATATCCATCTTCTCCTCCACTTCCTGCATATAGTAATCTTACACTTCCATTTCCATTGATTCTGATTATTCTCCATTTCTTTCCTGCAAAGCTTACCCAGTTATTTGGATTTCCTGTGAAATAATAACTTGTTCCACTAAATGATCCACTTGCATTATAGTCTGTTGCTGTATGTAGTGCTGTTGTCTCGTATACACTGCTAAAATCTGTTCTTTCTCCATTGCTTGGATACGCTTCCTTTATTGTATCTGCTAAAGTTATTTTATTAAATGTTATATTACATGTTTGATTTTCTGTTACATTTCTTACTATTACTTTATTACCTTCTACTATTCCATTACATCCACTTACACTTTCTATTGTTGATGTTGAATATATTATTACTGTTCCATTCTCTGTTGTTGCATATGATGTGCTTTCTAATACGTTAGGAATATTTGATGTTACTGTTACACGATAACCATCTCTACTTTCATCTTTAGTAAAATCTACCATACATCTATCTTTTCCTTTAACATCGGTTAATTCTACTTCCCAGTTATCATTATCCCACATTACATCTGAGCCATTATCACACACTATCTTATTTACTATATATCCCAATTCTTTTGTTGGCTTTTCTTTTGCTACTTCGCCATCTATTGTATATGCTAATATACTCTCATTATCTATATAATCTTTTATACTCTCTTCTTTTTTATTATCCAAAAAGTGAAATGTTAACAATAATATAATTATTACACCTATAATTAGTATTGTTATTACTTTCTTAATATCTTTTTCCATCTTTATTTCACCTCTCTTAACACCATTTAAAATTGTTTTATTAGTTATTTTTACATTTTTTCTTATACTCATTATCTTGTGTAATATTTATTTAGTCTCATCGTGTCTTATCGACACGATGAGCTAAAACCTTAATTTTGTTTCTACTCCATAGTGAGCGTATAAGGATCGCTTCCTGTTCCACTTCCTCCAGTTACTAGTACACTAGATTTCAGAGACACTACTGGACGAACGACGACACTAGCGTCGACACTCGTGTAGTCAAAGCGGCCAGGTCTAATAGAGCACTCCACAAAGAACACGTCCGCGCTGCCACTACTGATGAAGCTAGACGGACTCATTGTCCACCACAAATTGCTTCCTGTTGAACTTCCTCCACTTGCATTTAAGGAATAATATGCACTTCCATTTTTTGTATTATATAATCCTCCTGCATAC
>CAJUGE010000062.1 GCA_910586295.1 uncultured Bacilli bacterium
AAGTTACTTATTAACATATTAGTTGCATTGTATTTTCCTGTAGATATAGTAAATACACCATATGTTAATCCTATTACTGTGGTTAGTACACAAGTCATTATTAAGCTTAAAGTTACTTTACTTTTTATTCTTCTTCTCATATCTTCTCTCCTTCGTCTCTTTTTTTAGAGACTATCAACGTAAAAAAATATCGTTATATTGCACTTCTAATGCCTTAAGTATTTGTATAACTTCCTCTGGTGTAAAATCTACTGTGACATATTTCTTGCCATTTTTTTCTTTATAAGAACACATTTCTTTTTTATTATAGATTTCTGGAGATATATTTATTAATCTTGCCATATCCTCTTGGGTTAAACCTTTTTTCTTACGAATTTCTATTAACTTTTTATACATTTTAAATCACCTCTAGTCTCTAATTTTGGCTACTTATAATATAACACTCACGAAACGATTTGTCAATTAAACTAACAATTTATTTCTCAAAAAGATTTTTTGTTGGTTTTTAGGGTACAATAAATGGTATTATAATGTTGCTTTTTAGATACTTTTAACTTATAATTTAATTGGAAGGTGTATGATAACATGGCAAAAGACAATAACCTTGATAGAGCTTTATATATTGCTATAGCGACTATTTTAAAAAGAATAAGAATTGAAAAGGGTATAAGTTTAGAAGAACTTGCTAATAGAATGGATATATACACTACTAAGCAAAATTTATCAAAATATGAGAATGCTTTACTTAGAATAAATGTTCAAACATTTAATTCCTATTGCTTAGCATTAAATGAAAATCCTGGAAAAGTATGGCAGGAAATTAACGAATTTTATTATACTTCTAACTTTAAGGATATAAAACATAAAGGAGATTCAAATCATTGAATCTCCTTTATTTATTATTCTACTTTCTTTATTTTCGCTTTAGCTACAAATGACATTCTCCACATATTTGTAGATATTGTAAATTTAATTTCTCTCTTGTCATCGCTAAGAGTTATTTCCTTATTTGCTTTATCACCAATTTTATTAAAATATACTTGATGAGTTCCATAAGGGACATCAAAAGTTAATGTTTCTCCATTGCTTATTGTTCCCATTTCTCTTTCATCTATGAATATTTTAAATGGTATAGCACATCCATAAAAATTAGATTTTCTGTGTACTATTATTTTTCCAAATTTCATGTCAGCATATTCTGTTTTTGCTCCACAACCTTGGCAAAATTTTTCTCCTACAGTAACTTCTACTCCACATTTTTTACATTTCATTATTTTTCACTCCCTTGTATTTCTTTAACTTCTTTTACTACTTTGTCTAATTTCTTAATTTTAATGAGTATTAGAACACTATATATTATATTACATATTTCTGAGACTAGCAATATTACTCCAGAAGTTATTACAACAATTTCTGTTGTTTCAAATGGATTTAAGATTATTACTATACCTAAGATAATTGCTAGACTAGATATAATTACACCTAAAAACCAGTTTGAATATTCTATTTCTTTTAGGCTTAGTGATATTTGAAGTTTAGATACATTTATAAATATTATAATAAGTCCTATTATTATGAAGAATAAGTCTCTAAGTATTTCTCCTTTAAATATAAAAAGTATTCCTATTGAAAGTTCCATAAGTCCTTTAAGTAGTCCGTAGTTAAATAGTCTTTCATCTTCTGGTGCTCTAAAGTAGTTCATAAAATCTATTGTTCCTATAAGTATAAGTACTATTCCAATTACTTTTATTAAGTTAGATATTATTTCATTTGGTCTCATTATTATAAATACTGATAATAGAATTAATAATAATGATATAAATATTCCTTTAATTTCTCTTTTTTTAATTATTTCTTTCATTACATTTCTCCTTCTTATGATTATTATAACACGAGTTCTATGCTTTTTAAATTAGTGATGAAAATATAATTCATTTTTATAAATTACTTTATTAAGATATAGTCCCTTGGGACTTGCTTTTATTCCTAAAGAAGTTCTATTTTTACTTTCTAAGATTTTTGGAATATCTTGTATAGTTTTTTTATTCTCATTTATATCTATGAATAAACCTATTATGTTTCTAATCATGTACTTTAAGAATCCATCTGCACATATAGATATTTTTATTAAATTATTTTCTTCTTCTATCCTTATATATTCGATTGTCCTTGTGTAGTCCTGTTTTTCGTCATCTGATGTAAAACTTTTAAAGTCGTGTGTTCCTATAAGATAGTTGGAAGCATTTTTTAATAAGTTTATGTTCAATGATTTGTTGTATTCTAATTCATAGTTTCTTTTTGTTACTGAGTATTCTCCTTGATTAATTATATAAATATATTCTTTGGATTTTACATTATATCTTGCATGAAAATCATTTTCAACTTTTGTTATTCCAAATATATGTATGTCTTCTGGTGTTATTTTTTCTAGACTATTAGTAAATTTACTTTCGTCTATATTTTTATCTGTATCAAAGTGAAAATAAAATATATTAGCATGTACTCCTTTGTCTGTTCTTGAGCAAGGTGTTATATTGCTCTTTGTGTTCAATATTTTAGAAATACATTCTTCTAATGTTCCACAGACAGTTCTTTTGTTAGGTTGTTTTGCAGAGCCATAGAATGCTAGCCCATCATAACTACAAGAGCATAGGTATCTCATATTATACCTACTTCTATTACATATGATGCTATGAATACGATGTGCACTGCTGTTATTAGTAAATCTAAGAATCCAATAGGATTAGTCCTTAAATTTGTTCTAAATTTTGTTATTTTGTACATCCTTAGTTCACTAGCAAAACTTTCTTTTTTTATTTTTTCTAAAGTTAGTCTTAATGTGTTTTTAAATGAACTTATTAGAACATTAATTCTTGCTATTATATCGGAATGAAAGTAGTCTAGTCCTCTTTCTGAAGCACTTTTTAGTACATTATATTCTGTTGTAAATAGTAAAGGAAAGAATCTTATTATACTTACAATTGTATTAGAAACTTTTCCAAGATTAAAGTTGAATAGATTGAATGGACTTAAAGTTTTTTCTATTCCATATTTTAATTCACTTGGACTTGTTGTGTAGAATATAAGTGCTAAGTATTCTATTATTGAAGTGAATTTTATAAGTATTACTAGTGCTTCTTCTAATGATAGGCCTTTACTTGCTAGTGAGAAAAGTATTATTATGTATATATATCTTAGGCCATATAGCATATCTAAATAGAATTTAAGTGGTACATTACTTGAATATATTAGCATAAATATAAAGAACAGTATTACAATATGTAGTTTTAAAGACATGCTTCCTATCATTGGAATTATGAATAAAAATAGGCATATGAATTTCATTATTGGATTTAATTTATGTATACTGCTTTCTACTGGGTAAAATGAACCAAAATATTTATTACTTTGCATTTCTATATACCTCCTTTATTAAGTCTAGTATGTTATTAGTGTAAGATAAGTTTATGTTTTTCTTTTGAGCTAAGCTTATAAATTTTACTATTTCTGGTGCTTTAAGTCCATATGTATTTAGAAGTGTTTCGTCATTCATTAAGTCTCTTGTTCCACTTGATACTAGTGTTCCTTTATATAGAATGTGCACTTTTTCTGCTACAGCATAAGCGAAGTCTGTATCTTTAGTTAGTATTATAACTGTCTTTTTATATTTTTCTTTTAGTAGTTTTATTAATTTTTTTAGTTCTTCTTTTTCTTTTGAACTTACGCCTATTGTTGGCTCTTCTAAAATTATAACTTTAGGATTAAAAATTAGTATAGAGGCTAAAGCTATTTTCTTTTTTTCTGTTAATGATAAGGAATTTATTTTTCTGTCTAGGTAGTCTTCAGTAAGTCCTACTAGTTTGAGTGCTTCTGTACATCTTATGTCTTTTTTGTTTAGTTTGTATTTAAAGTATGTGAGTCCAAATGATAATTCTCCTCTTACTGTCTTGTTAAATAGCATGTCATTTGGGTTCTTCTTTACATGTCCAACGTTCATTCTTAGAGTGTTTACATTTTTTATTTTTTTTCCATCGTTTTGAAATTTTCCTATTTTGATAGTTCCAATATAAGGAAAATCAATTGCATTTATGAGGTTTCCTATTACTTTTATTCCACTTAGAGAATCACCAAGAAATGTAGTTATTTCTCCTGAATTTATTTTGCAAGAGAAGTTTTTTAGGTGCGTAAGTTCTAGCGGTGTTCCAATGTTTTCTTTGTATGTTACATTATTAAAACTTATATCCATATTGATTTCACCAAGCTTTCATATGATAGATTGTAGTCTCTTATTAGTTCATAATCTTTTAAGTATTTATTTAGTTGAATAATAAATGGTAGGCTATACCCTAATCTTTTCATGAGTTTTTCTTCGTTTAGAACACTCATAGTGTTTCCACTTAGTAATACTTTCTTATCACTAGTGATTATTATGTCAGTTCCAAGTAAAGTTTCTTCTATTTCTGTTGTAAAGTTTAATATTATACCATTGTTTTTTGTGTATTGTTTGAGTGCTTTGTAAACTTTTTCTTTGTCGTTTTCGTCAAGTAGTGACAACATATTGTCTATTACTAATATTCTTGGATTTGTTACGAGACAGCTTGCTAGAGAAAGTTTCACTTTGGCAGAGTCACTTAAACTTTTAGGACTTTTTTCCAAAACTTTTGTTAAGCCAAACATTATAGATATACTTTCTATTCGACTCATCATTTCATGTTTTGGAATAGCTAGGCTTTCTAAACCATAGGCTAGTTCATCTCTTACTGTTTCTGCTAAAAATGTTTCAAACATGGAAAAGCAAGAAAACGTTACTAGTCTTCTTAGTTTATCAATAGTTTTGTTAGTTATTTTTGCATAGTTAATAACAATATATTCGTTAGGAGTTTTATACATTAGATTATCTACTATCTCTTTGTTTTTTTCTCCTAAAATTGTTATAAAATCCCCTACATTAGCACCAAAACTCATTTCGTCGTTCTCGATGTATTCAAAATATTTAAAGTTCATTTATTACCACCTAGGTTTATTATACTATGCTAATGTAGTTTTAGTCAAAGTGTATTTAGAAATTCTAATAGTTTGTCATAATTTACAAAGCTAGTTTTAATTTTGTCTTCTACTAAAGATTTTATTTCGCTTAGTTTTCCATCTGTTTCATAATTGCTCATTGCACTTGTTTTGTAGTCTTTGTATGTATTTTCTCCAGTTGATGTGTAGTTATTTATGTCACTTTCGTTATTTACTACTACTACACTTATTCCAAGTCTTGTGAGTTTACTTACGACACTTGCGAATACTGATATTGGAAAACAAACCCTGCCTTCTTTGACTAGATAACCAAATAATCCCCAGAGAAGTATTGCATCGTTATCGAATGTTTTGTAGAAATTTCCACTTTTTACTAATACTACTTTTTCTTCGTTTTGCATTTTTATTAATTTGTATAAACTTTCTTTTGTCATATTTTTCCTTTCTATAATTCCATCATTTTTTGATAAAGGCTAGTGTTACATTTTTGCAAGTAGCCTTTGTAGCTAGATTTACTTTTTTCATATTTTTCGTAATCAAATCTTTTTAAGTTTTTTAGTCTTCTTTTTATTCTTTTTGCTGTTTGAGCGTTATATCTTATATATAGTTTAGTAAATTTTTTGTTGTTTTTAAATGTATAACCAAGAAATGATACTCCATTAGATAGCCTATATAAGTTGCTCTTCTTATTGGTTTTAAGTTTTAAGCTTTCTATTTTTTCTTTGATTTTTATGTATCCTTCTTTAAGTCTATCTTTGTCAGTGTCCATTATTATAAGGTCATCCATGTAGCGTATGTAATTTTTAAATTTTAATTTTTCTTTTATGTAATGGTCTACTTCACTAAGGTAATAGACTGCTAGTATTTGGCTTGTCATATTTCCGATTGGTAAACCTTTTTTGTTATAATACATTGGAATTGAGTCTAAGGTTTCGATTTTGTGCTTTTTTGAATTTTCTGCTATGTTAAGGTTATTTACTCTTCTTTTTTCTTTTGTTACTAATCGTTTTACTTCGTTATTTATGTAAGCATAGTTTGTAGTGTCTATGATATCGTCTATTATCTTGAGAGCGTATTTATCTTTTATTTTTTTTCTTACTAGCATTTTACATATTTCGTGGTCTATGTTATAAAAGTATTTAGATATATCGATTTTCAAAATATATATTTCTTTTTTCTCTCTAAATAGTCTATTTGAATATTTTAAGAATAGTTTAAAAGCATGTGCACTTCCTTTTTCGTATCTTGTTGCAACGTTAGAATCAATAAGTGAGGAGTCTAATGTAGGTAATAGTATGTATTTTGCTACTAAGTGATTTACTATTTTATCTTCTATTTTTTCACTCATGATTAATCTGTATTTTGGCTCGTTTATTATGAATATTCTGTATTTATCAAATTTATAGTTCAATGTTTCTAACTTTTTTATTATTTCTTGAATGTTTTGGTTTAAATTTAGTGAGAAACGATATACTTCTTTTTTGTTTTTACAGTTGTGTTTGATTGTATTATACATTTCTAATGCGTGTTCAGTTTTTAATATTTCTTTATATAGATGATTCTTTCTCTTCATTGTTTATCCATCCATATGTCATTTTTCTTATTTCATTTAAGCAGTTGATAAATGAGTCAAAGCGTTTTTTCTTTATTATTCCTTTGTCTAGTATGCGACCTATGTAGTAATCAATCAAACTTATATTGGTTAGTATTTCTTTTTGATATTTGCTTCTTATGTTTCCTTTGTTTAGATTTGCACGTATGCAGTTTTCTATTAGTGAGTACATGTTGTCTTCTAATTTTATTTTTAGGGCTAAGTGTATTTTGGGAAATGATGTAAATACATAGTTTTCGGCATAGTCAAGTAGCCATTTGACTTTGTCTAGTATTTTAAATTCTTTCATGTTCTCCTTTCTTTATTACATCTTCTATAATAAAAGAAAGATAGTAATAAGCTTACTACCTTTTTTACTACCTTTATATAAAAATTTTATCATAATTTGTCTGATAACGCAATAGTCATTTGTTTAGTGATTTCATAAAATTAATTTTATGTTCTTGCTTTCTTTCTTATATTTTTATAATATAAGCTATAGGAGGAGGTTTTGCTTTATGAGAGATGTGTTGTTATTATATTCTGGTGGGCTTGATTCATTATTATCTCTTTGTCGTTTGGTTAGTGAGGGTTATAATGTGTATTTTATTCATTTTGATAATGGAAGTAGTATAGGTATAGAAAGAGTTAGTGAAGGAGCTAAAATTATTGAAAAGCGTCTTGAAGGAAGGGCTAGATATCTAGGCGTTGTTTCGACAGTTGGAATTTTTAATAGCTTTAAGCAAATTGAAAATTTAAGTTTTTCTGATATTGCTAATAAGTATGGGAATGCTAGTATTTCACAATATCAATGTTTACTTTGTAGAAGCGCTATGTATGAAAGAGCTATTGGAATTGCACTCCAACATAATATTCACTATATTGCAGAGGGTGCTAGAGTATGTCAGAAGTTTGCTATAGAACAAGCACCTATGATAGAAGAATATAGGAGACTTGTAGAAAGATATGATATTAAACTTCTTACACCTGTATGGGATTTAAAAAATGATTATGATAGACTTCTAGAGATTTCAGATTGGGGGTTTGATTTAACGCCTTATGAGGGACGATGTTTTTTAGGATATCCAATTGACGAAAATCATCCTGTAGATAAAAATGTCGTTAATGATATAGTTAGAATGTTTAGAGATTTAGTACTTCCATGTATAGAAAAAGATATGAATAGTGAGTATAGAATTGGACATTATAAACATTTGCAATTAGGACACGATAAAGTCTTTTGGCTATAAAGAAAATGCTTTACTTATGTAGAGCATTTTTTAATTATTAAGTTTTAATTTTATTTTTATTCTTTGTATAGTATTTTCTATGCTTCTTGTAGTCTTTTCGAGTATTTTTGATATTTCTTTGTTTGATTTGCCGTCTAATTTTAGTTCATATACTTTTAGTTCAAAGGGAGTTAGAAGTTTTACTATTTCTACTCTATTTTCTAGGTCTATTAATTTTATTTCGGGAGTTATATCGTTTCTTTCTACAACGCTATACAAGCTTTGTTGTTCTTCTATAGAAAAAGTATCAAGAGAAATAGCACTGTTAAGTGAATGATATTTGATTCTACTATGAGATTTTATTATGTCTTGTATATATCTTTCTATTAAAATGTTAGCATATGTTCTAAATGAAGCTTCTTTTATACTGTCATAAGTTTTGACAGCTGTTGTAAGCCCTATTAAACCTTCTTGTTTTAAGTCTTTTATTTCTAGACCAATGCTATTCGCTTTATTTTTATATTTGTTTATTACGTTTTGTATTACAGAGTTGTATCTTTCTATTAGTGTTTCAAATGCTTGTTCATCGTTTTCACTTATTAAAAATAATAGTTCATTATCGTCCATATTTTTGTGCATCTTTACCTCCATGTTGCTACTTCATAGATTATTATGCCTGCCGCGACTGAAGCATTCAGGCTATTTACTTTTCCTTTGATAGGAATACTTGCTATTATATCACAAGTTTCTCTAACTATGTGTTTTAAACCAAATCCTTCACTTCCAATTACTAGTGCAGTTTTTCCATCATAGTCAATTTCTTTATAATTTTTACCATCTGCATCTGTTCCTATAACCCAATATCCTAATTTTTTTAAGTTTGTTAGTGTATTTCTTAAGTTTGAGACTTTTACAATTTTTACGTTTGCTAGTGCACCAGAGGATGTTTTTACTACCGCGGGTGTTATTTCCGAATTACCTTTGTTTGGAATTATTATGTAGTCTACTCCTGCACATTCACATGTTCTTATTATAGCGCCAAAGTTTCTAGGATCTTCAATATGGTCTAATACGACTACAAAGTTGGCGGATTCATCTTTTTTTATAGTTTCAAAGTCAAGAAATTTATAATCATCTATTTTTATTATTATTCCTTGATGAGGTTCTGTGGTCATTAAAGACATTTCGCTTTGTTTTTTTGTTTGTGGGGTTATGTTTTGTCTTTTTATTAGATTTAATAATTCTTGGTTGTTAAATGTTTCTAATAAGTAGATTTCCTGTATTTTTAAGTTACTGTTTAATATTTCTCTTGCAACATTTTTTCCGTATACTAGCATAAGACCACTCCTTTAAGTTTATATTATATATTATTTTTCTAGTTCTGTTAAGTATTTTTTTGCTTTTGTTGCTGATAAGGCACCTTCACTAGTAGCTGTTACAATTTGGTATAAATCTTTTTTTATTATGTCTCCACACGCAAATAGTCCAGGTACTAAAGTTTCTGTTTCTTTTGTTTCTATATATCCAGTTGATTCTAAAATATTTAGATTACTTAGATATTCTGTCATTGGAGAATACCCTATATACGAAAATATTCCATCTACTTTTATAGTATTATTTGGAGTTATTACTTTATAGGCTTCATTTTCTGTTATGACATCTTTTATTTCTTCTCCTTCGATGATAGTTATGTTTTCTTTGTTTTTAGCGGTTTCTACCATTTCTTCATCAGCTTTTACTTCGCTTCTTGCAAGTATTGTTAGGTGGTTTGCAAATTCGCTTAGATATATTCCTTCTTCAAATGCTGAGTTTCCTGCTCCGATTACTAACACATCTTTTTCTTTGTAAAGTGGAGCATCACATATAGCACATCTTGATATTTTAAGATCACTTAGTTTTTCTTCTAAGTCTAGTTTTCTTGGTTGACGTCCCCCAGCTAGGATTACTGTTTTGGCTTCATATTTATTTTTGTTTGTTTCTATTTTAAAGATATTGTTATCTTTTGTTATTTTTTTTACTTCTTCTATTTTGTATTCTACTTCATTATTTTTTACATGTTCAAACATTTTCATTGCTAGCTCTGGGCCTGTAATATTGTCGTATCCTAGATAGTTATCTACTAAGTTAGTTATATTTATTAGCCCACCTGGTGTATTTTTTTCTAATATTATTGTTTTTAAACCACTTCTTTTTGCATATATTCCTGCACTCATTCCTGCAGGTCCCATTCCTACGATTAAACAGTCGTACATTTTATTCCTCCTTTAAAAATTAACTATTTCTATTTTTTCTTCGGTTTTATATAAGTTTTCTAGTTTTGGTCTTCTTATTGGAAGTAAGTATAAGACTAATCCTGCTATAAACATTATTATACTCATTATTTGCGCAACTTTAAAGTATCCAAACATTAGGCTATCTGTTCTTAGGCTTTCTATGAAGAATCTTCCTACACTATACCACATAAGATATACACCTATTTGTTGTCCAACACGAGTGTATTTTAGTTTTCTTATTATAAGGATAACTATGACTCCAAGTAAACACCAAAGTGATTCATAGTAGAAAGTTGGCGTTCTATAGTAACCATCTATGTGCATGCCATATATTACAAAGTCTGGTATTATTTTTAGACTTTTTAAGTGTTCAAATGTTGTTACAGGACCAAATGCTTCACTGTTCATGAAGTTACCCCATCTTCCTATCGCTTGTGCTAGTAAGATGTATGGAGATGCAATATCTAACATTCTAAGTCCTGAGACTTTATATTTTCTTGAGTACAGTATTACTACTAGCGCACCTGCGATTAGTCCACCATGTATTGCGAGTCCTCCATTCCATATTTGCCAAATTTCATTTATGTTAGCACTATAGTAATCCCAGTTAAATGCTACATAATAAGTTCTAGCTCCTATAATACCGAATACTACTGCCCAAAATATCAAGTTAAGTAGAAAATCTTTTTTTATTTCAAATTTTCTTGCTTCATTGTTTACAAAAATCCATGCTAGCATTATTCCTGCTAATATGAATATGCTATACCATTTTATATTGATTCCATGAAACTGTATTGCATACGGATTCATAATATACTCCTTTCTTTAAATGACTGTACTACACTTTTATTTAGTACTTCTGTTACTAAGCTTATAAATATTGATATAAAGAATGGTAGAAACCATCCATTTACAATGAATGAACTACCCATTAGTGCACTTGCAAGTTTTAGAATAATTACGTTTACAATTGGATGAAGTAGTCCTAGTGATAGTATGGTTACTGGTAATGTTAGTAATTCTAGAAGTGGCTTTATAGTGGCGTCTAGAACACTTATTAATAATGCAGTTAATATCGCATACAGAAAGTTTTCCACATAGAATCCTTTGAATATTGTCGAAGCTAGCATTAGAGTTAGCGCGCTTACTATAAGTTCTAATAACATAGTTATTAGTGTATTATTTTTTGAATATACTTTTATTTCTTGTCCATTTCTATATATTTTAGTCAATATATCACCTACTTACATTAATATTATACACTAAAAAATATAAATATTAAATAATACTTGTCTATAGTTTACTCTTTTGTAACAGAAAAATGTAAGGTTATTTTATAATTCTAATAACTCTTACATTTTAGTTTATTTTAATTTTAAAACTGATGGGATTTCATTACTGCTTAGTTCTTCCTCTGTTGGTAAGGATTTTCCGTTAAAGTCAAATCCAGTTATTTCTATAGTTCTATTTTCAAGACTTTTTCTTCTATCAACATTAAGCAAATATGTTGGTGTACTCTTAGGTCCATTAGAAAGTTCAAATAACCAGCGTACTTCACATCCATTTATCTTAGCATTTCTATCATGAAAATCAAATTGACCATCTGTGTAATACTTTCTAGTTATCATTGCTCGTGTTTGGGAAAGTCTACACATTTCAAAATAATAATATCTATTTAATAATTCCCTTAATTTTGTTATTTCTACTCTGTCTACTTTAAGTTCTTCTAACATTCTCATGTTTTCTATGTATGTTTCTAAGATTCTTGGATTGTTGTTTGCAAGTTTTAGAGCGTTAGTTATAATTTCATAGTTACTAAATATGCTTCGAATGTCAAGTTTATATTTTCTTAGAAATTGTATTACACCTTTTTTATTTTTTACTAAAGATAAAGTTTCATGTATTCCACCTAGGACTGCACTCGTTACTAAATCTAATCTTTTCAATTCTTCCATTTGACTAAATAAGTTAAGTGTTTCTTCTATTCCGTTATTCTTTGCACATTCAAATATTCTTTTGTATCCTGTACTTTCTTTGTATTCTGTTATTATCATTTTTTAAACCTCCATCAGATTCATTATAACATTTTAACTTACTAAATGTATATGAAAAAATTATTTTTTAGAAGGCGATTCGAATTAGCCAGTGTGTCCACTTCGGAAAAGCCAATATATATACTTCGAATTAGCCATAACATATAATAAGAAAAAGTTAGAGTTTTTACCTTCTAACTTTTACAATACATTTTTCAAGTATTTTCCTGTGAAACTGTCTGGATTCTTTGCTACTTCTTCTGGGGTACCTGTGCAAAACTATATTCCCACCTAAGTCTATTATTTAATTGCTAATTTTATATTTCCAATTAGATTCAGTTTGTTTTCCATAGTATTTATTTCTCATTGTTTTTTGCATTTAAAACCGACGACACTGGTATTATAAAATTATTTTCGTCTAAATGCATTAACGTATCATATAAGCATATTATGCCACCCTCACCTAGCTCTTTAGTGCCAAGTTTTAATTTTTCAAACTTTTTTATCATTTCTTTTGTAGGAGATGCAGTCTTTTTTATTTCAAAAGGATATAATTTATTATTTTTAAATATTATTAAATCTATTTCGTTTTTATCTTTATCTCTGTAATAAGATATATTTGGTTCGATTCCTTCAGAGTTATATGACTTAATGATTTCGCTTACTATATATGTTTCTAAGTAATGTCCAGATGTTTCACTTAATTGAAGTTCTCTAGCAGAGTCCCATCCTGCTAAGTACGCACATAGTCCTGTATCCATAAAAACTATTTTTGGCATGTGTGTCACTCTTTTTAATTTTGAATTCATATATGGTTCAAGTAAATAAATAATTCCACTTGTAACTAGAACATCAACCCAAGTCCTAACAGTATTATCAGACACACCTATATCATTGGCAATATTTGTGTAATTAAGTTGTTCTCCATTTCTTGAGGCCATTGCTATTATAAATTTTCTAAATAATAATAAATCTTTTACATCTACTTGTTCTTTCACATCTCTAGAAATATATGTTTTAACATAACCTTCAAAAAATTTTTTTCTATTCATGTTTGGAATATTATAGAGTTCTGGATATCCGCCTTTAAATATTAATTCAAATAATTCATTAACATTTATTTCAGGAGTTTTCTTTAGATTAGTGGGATTAAATAAAACTTTATCTTTAATGTTTTGGTTTATTTCTCTATAAGTTAAACTATTTAAATTTACTATTCCTACTCTACCTGCTAAACTTTCTGTAACATTTTTCATTAGTACAAATTGTTGTGAACCTGTTAACCAATACATTCCTCTTTCATTTTTTTCGTCTACTATCATTTTTATATACGGAAATAATTCAGGAGCGTATTGCACTTCATCTATTAATAGTGGATAAGGATGCTCTTTTAAAAATAGTTTTGGATCTTCTTTGGCCTTTTGTCTTAGAATTTTATCATCCAATGTTACATAATTCATGTTTTTAGGCATATTCTGTTTTAATAATGTGGTTTTACCTACTTGTCTAGGGCCTGTTACTAATAATACTCTAAATGTTTCTGATATATTTTTTACTGTGTTTAATGCTTCTCTTTCTATCATATTATCACTCTTTCTACACCAAATAATAACATATAATTTGTAATTAATCAACAATTAACTTCGAATTAGTCGTGATTGTTACTTCGAAAAAGTCAACATATTCACTTCGAATTAGTCATAACATATAATAAGAAAAAGTTAGAGTTTTTACCTTCTAACTTTTACAATACATTTTTCAAGTATTTTCCTGTGAAACTGTCTGGATTCTTTGCTACTTCTTCTGGTGTGCCTGTGCAAACTATATTCCCACCTAAGTCTCCACCTTCTGGTCCTAAGTCTATTAAGTGGTCAGCTACTTTTATTATGTCTAGGTTGTGTTCAATTACTATAACTGTATCTCCGTTGTCAACTATTCTGTTAAGTATTTCAAGTAATTTTTTTATGTCGTCTGTGTGAAGTCCTGTAGATGGTTCGTCAAGTATGTAAACACTTTTTCCAGTTGGCTTTTTTTGAAGTTCTTTTGCTAGTTTTACACGTCCTGCTTCTCCTCCAGATAGTGTTACTGCATTTTGCCCGAGTCTTACATATCCTAGTCCTACATCGTGCATTGTATCTAGTATTCTTTTTACTTTTGGTACACTTTCAAATATTTCTAGTGCCTCGTCTACTCTTAAGTTTAATACATCTGCAATATTTAGTCCTTTAAATTTTATATTCAGTGTTTCATTATTGTATCTTTTTCCATGGCATACGTCACAAGGTACATACACATCTGGAAGAAAGTGCATTTCGATTTTCTTTACACCATCTCCATTACAGGCTTCACATCTTCCACCTTTTACATTGAATGAGAAACGACTTTTGTTGTATCCCCTCATTTTTGCTTCTTTAGTTTCAGTGAATACATCTCTAATTAAATCAAATAGTCCAACATATGTTGCTGGGTTACTTCTTGGTGTTCTTCCTATAGGATCTTGACTAATATATACAACTTTGTCTACATCATTATCACCTTTTATTGTTTTAAATTTCCCTGGTTTGTCTTTAGAACGATATAGAGTACTTGATAACTTTTTGTAAAGTATTTCGTTTACTAGACTACTTTTTCCAGAGCCACTTACACCTGTTACACATGTAAATGTTCCTTTAGGGAATTTTACGTTTATGTTTTTTAAGTTGTTTTCACTTGCACCTTTTATTTCTATGAATTTTCCATTTCCTTTTCTTCTTTTCTTTGGAACTTCTATTTTCATTTTTCCACTTAAATATTGTCCAGTAATACTTTTTTCATTTTTCATTACTTCTTCTGGTGTACCTGTCGCGATTACATAGCCTCCATGTTCTCCTGCGACTGGACCTATATCTATAATGTAATCACTTGCTAGCATAGTGTCTGTGTCATGTTCTACTACTATAAGAGTGTTTCCTAAGTCTCTCATTTCTTTTAGAGACGCGATTAGTTTGTCGTTGTCTCTTTGGTGAAGTCCTATGCTAGGTTCATCTAAGACATAGAGTATTCCAGATAGTTTACTACCTATTTGTGTTGCTAGACGTATTCTTTGTGATTCTCCACCAGATAGTGTTCCTGCACTTCTACTTAGTGTTAAATAGTCTAGTCCTACATTGTGTAAAAATTTAAGCCTTTCTTTTATTTCTTTTAATATTAGAGAAGATATTTCTTCTTCTTGCTTAGTAAGTTTCATTTTTTCAAAGAATGGCACTAGTTCTCTAATTGACATATCTGTTATGTCTTTTATGTTCTTTTTATTTATGAAAACATTTAGTATTGGTTTAGAAAGTCTTGCGCCTTTACAAGTGTCACATGGAAGTTCTGTCATGTAGGTTTCTATCCATTCCCTTATGCTTGGGCTATTGGTTTCCATGTATCTTCTTTCTAAGTTGGTTATTATTCCTTCAAAGTAGTCATGACTTTTTAATACACTTCCTGTTCTTGTTTCTACTTTAAAGTCTATTTTATCTTTTGAACCATAGAATATTGTATCAAACTCAAATTTTGTGTAGTCTTTTATTGGCTTGTTTAAGTCTATGTTGTAATGTTGTGCTACTATTGCTAATTTTCTGTATGCTATTTGAATTGTCTCTCCACTTTGGAAAGAAGCGACTGCACCTTCAAGTATGCTTTTTGATTTGTCTGGTATAAGCAAATCTACATCTATACTCATTTTTACTCCTAGTCCTTTACATGTAGGACATGCTCCGTATGGAGAGTTGAACGAGAACATTCTTGGTTCTAATTCTGAAATGCTATAGTCACAGTCTGGGCAAGCATAGGATTCACTCATAAGTATTTCTTTATCTCCTATTATATTTATTATTACTTTGCCACTTGCTAGTTTTGTGCTAAGTTCGATTGCTTCAAATAGTCTACTTCTTGATTTTTCATTAATTACTATTCTATCAATAACTACTTCAATTGTATTTTTTATGTTTTTTTCTAAGACTATGTCTTCTGAAAGATTTTGTATTTCTCCATCTACTCTTACACGAGAGTATCCATCTTTTCTCAGGTCATCTAATAATTCTTTATGTGTTCCTTTTTCTCCTCTTACTATTGGAGATAAAACTTCAAGTTTAGTTCCTTCTGGGTATTCTAAGATTTTATTTACCATTTCTTCTATAGATTGACTTTTTATAGGTGTTTTATGATTTGGACAGTAAGGAATACCAATTCTAGCGTATAATAATCTTAAGTAGTCATATATTTCTGTTACTGTTCCTACTGTACTTCTAGGGTTTTTGTTTGTTGTTTTTTGGTCAATTGAGATGCTTGGAGATAATCCATCAATCGAGTCTACGTCTGGCTTTTCTGAACCGCCTAAGAATTGACGTGCATAAGCACTTAGGGATTCTACATATCTTCTTTGACCTTCTGCATATATTGTGTCAAATGCTAGACTACTTTTTCCTGAACCACTTACTCCTGTCATTACTACTAGTTTGTTTTTGGGTATTTCTATATCGATATTTTTTAGGTTATTTTCTCTTGCGCCTTTTATTACTATTTTATCCATTTTTACACTTCCTTACTTTTATTTTGTACATTTTTACAATATATATTTAGTGGACATTCACTACATTTTTTCTTAGTACATAATGTAGCACCTAATTCCCATAAGTATTTATCTATATTACTTGGACTGATATTTAGGTCATTACCTGATTCTACATAAGCATTTGACAAGTCTTCTATTTCTTTATCATTCAATTTTAGTTTGTTTGTAATACCAGTTAAGTAACTTATCTCTATGTCATGCCTATCTATTGGGATTGATTCGATTTCTTCTGTAAAATTACATATTTTAGAATCTCTAATCATTCTTATTAAAAGGTTACCTGTCTTCCTCCCGTAGCCTTTAATTCCTTTTATAAATTCATTTAATTCACCAATACTTTTTAAGATTTTCAAATCATCTGGCAAATTTTTGTATTGAATTAATTGTTTAGAAAGTTCCATCCACTTTCTTGTTCCTACGTTAGGATATCTAGGGTGTATATTTTTTATTAATTGGCTTTTTAGTGATTCCTCATTTAGTGTTATTATGTAATTGGGATTAAATAAATTTGGAACATCTTTGTAAGTATTTATTAAGTTTTGATTGTAAACTTTAGAGCGCATACCATAGTTTAAAAGGCAAGAATAAAATATGTAAAGGTAATATTCATGAGAATTGATTATAATATTCGATGGAAATTCTATATTCGCTAAGTCTTTATTACCTTTGTAGTAATCATTTAATGATTTAACTACGTTCTTGCATTTTTCATAATTTATATTTTTTTCTATAGTTTTGTTCATCATATACTTCCTATCATTTATTTAATATCTTGTTTGTCGGTTCAAATTCAGTAAGTGATTTGCAGGTCTTTTTCACTTGCTTTTACAGGTGCAATCAACTGTAAATCAATAATATGATAGCAAACGTTTTTATGTCTGTCAACGCGAACTTAACTAAATTAAAGAAAAACAATTAAGATCTTTTTCTTAATTGCCTTGTCATATATTCTTCATATGTTTCTTCTTTGACTCTTTTGTATGATACTTCGCCTTTTTTTAGTTCTACAGGTACTCCAGTTGTTACTATTGCTTCTCCATATTTTTCCTTATAGCCTATAATTATGCTTCTAGCAGATTTTAGTGTTTTTATTCTTGGACTTTTACTAAAATCAAACATACTTTCTTTTTCTAGCATATTTTCTTCCCCCTTCAACATCTTGATTGTACCATACTTCCCCCAGGTGTCAATTTAATTTTTTATTTAACTTTTTGCTACGAAGATATTTTGACTTTATTACTTGTACTAAATATCCAACTTCCATTCCTTCTATGTCTGGTCCATTTTCTTCAATAAAATTCATGAAAGATGACACAGCAGTAGAGAGATTATCATCTTGTAAGTAAAATACCATTGGATGATAATGCCCTAGTGATTGTTTGTTAGGTATGTTTAAACGTTTAGTCATATATTCATCATTCCCTACTAAAATCATAGAAAATCCTTGCTTGTATATATCTAATAACATCTTTTGTGTTAGAGATGGTAGTTTTTTAGAAGAATCAAATTCTTTTAAAGAGGATTTTTCTGCAAGTATAGTAATCTCTCCAGTATATTCTTCGGTTGTACGATATCCATGACGTTCACTACTATCAAATGCTATATAAGTTAATGTTTTAATTTCATATTGTACTGTTTCATTACTTGCTAACTCCTTTAAAACTTCAAGTGCTTTTTGATAATCTTCTATTTTAGCATTGTTTACATCTTTCATAGAGTTTTCATAGTGATATTTTTGAGTTTTTATTCCTCTTTCTATCAATCTGCTCATTCTTTCTAATAATTCTAATTTTTTTACTAATTCTTGCGAGACTTCTTTTCTTCCTAAAATCATATGTTGATAGTCTCTTTCTAAACTTATAAATTCGTTATAGAGATCATAAAAGTCTCTAATATCTTCTTCTGTTATAGCGTGCTCCATCATTTTGTCATAATCTCCAGGTTTTAAATTTAATAGAGTTTTTCGGAAATTGAAACATGATATAAATATTAGCTTAGATAGGCTATTAAAATTAGTATAAATGGAATGTTTATTACTACTGATTATGGCAATTTTATTACCAAATCCAATTTACGAACAAGTCTAATAATAACATTAAAAATTACAAAAATATATTAATTACCTATTTTTTTTATTTTCAATTATAAATGCTTAAAAAAATGTGAAATTTTTATGAAAATTAATTGAATTTCTTTTTACAAAGTTTTATACTTATTTTAAAAGAAAGTATATGTTAAAAAATCACTTAGAGTGCATTATGTTTTAATTTATTAGGAAGGAGGTTAATTATGACAAAAACTGTAAAGATTACTTTAGTAGCTTTAGTTGTAGCATTGGTAACATCTGTAGTTAGTGCTAAAGCTGTTGGAAGTTTTGGTGTAGTTGGTGTAAATTTACCCAGTCTTTCTGGAACTACAAGTTTAAAGCAATATACAAGAACTAGAACATCAGATATTACACCTTTACAAGGTTATTGGAATGGTGGAACAGTTACTAATTCAGGTGAGGAACTCGTTTCTGTTAGTGTAAGAACTAAGGAAGACTCAAAACTAGCTCCTACATCATATTGGTTGAATTTGGGACATCACCAACAAAATACTTGGGGTTTAACTTCAAATAATAGTAATTACTTGCCAGGAGATTATTATTTACAATTAAAGACAACTTCATCGTATTTCTTTGGCGCAAGTACATCTGGTGTTTGGTATTACGATCAACAGATGTAAATTCCTATATACTTTCCCTTAATATTTTTAGAGGTAATAAATGAAAAAAAGAAAAATTATATTTATAGTTACTATTATTATAATAGTAGTATTTGCGTTTATAAACTATTTGAGTTATAAAAGTGAGTTAGATGGACTTAATTATAATAATAAATTGATATATGATTATTGTCTTGACAATGAAAACATTGATAATGATGAAACGAAAGTTTTTTGTGAAGAAAGAGTTGAAGAATTTGAAATGTTTTTGTCTTGTGAAAGTGATGATGCTAATGATAAATGTGAAGAATTGAAAAAAAAGTATGATATTTATTATAGTCAGAGTTTTGAAGATTTTTTAATTGGACTTTTATACAGTGATTTTATGACCTATCAGCCATTTTTTTGTATAATTCTTATTGCTTTTATAGTATATGAATTATCATATTACTATACATATTCTACTATTAAAAATTTTTTAACAAGGGAAACTTATAAAAAATATATAATTAGGACATATAAATCTGCGTTAAAATATATTGCTATTATTCCTATATTTATATTTTGTACAATTATTTTTGCTTTTATTTTATCTTATAAATTATCTTTTGAGTATATTCTTTCTAAAGAATTTATATGTGCATATTTTTTAAATGTTATTTTTCAAACGATTTTTTATATAAATATTTCTTTGATTTGTACTAGAGGCAGTAAGAGTTATATAATTACTTTTGTAAAAACTTTTATTGTTTATGGGATTTTAATTTATGTTACTTCTAATGTTTCCACTTGTTTAAAATTATTTAATATAGTTATTTCACAAATTAATATTTTTGATTTATTTCATTATTTATCAAATTTTTCTATTTATGTAGCTTTAATTTGTAGTTTTGTTTTAGTGGTTGTATCATATTTTATTATTTATGTAACATTTAAAAATAAGGAAAAGGTATTGATATCTTTGGAAAAGGGTGAGTTGGATTATGATAATTGAGATAAAAAATTTAAAAAAGTCTTTTAAAGAAAATATTGTATTTGATAATGTTAATGTGAGTTTTGAAACTGGAAAAATATACGGGATTGTTGGTAAAAATGGTAGTGGTAAAAGTGTTTTTTTAAAATTATTATGTGGTTTTTATTATCCCACGAGTGGTACAATTTTATTTGATAAAACAAATTATATAAATGAAAAAAGTTTTCCAAAAGAATTACTTGCGCTAATAGAAAAGCCTTCTTTTTTTCCAGATTTGACAGCTTTTGAAAATTTAAAAGTATTAGCTAATATACAAAATAATATAGATGATGAGCAAATACGTGAGATGTTAGAATTAGTAAATCTAGAAAATAATAAGAAGAAATTTTATCAATTTTCTGCTGGTATGAAGCAAAAATTGGGAATAGCAAGTGTGTTAATGGAAAATCCAAAAATAATAATTTTAGATGAACCTTTTAACGCAATAGAAGAAGAAACAGTAAATAAAATAAAGGAATATCTTAAATCTATAAAAAAAGATAAAATTATAATTGTTTCATCACATCATAAAGATGATTTAGAAGATTTAAAAGCTGAAATTATTTATAAATTTAATGAAGGAAAAGTGGAGAAAGTAAATGAAATATAGATTATGGTATGAAGTTCGTCAGATGATGAAGTCTAAAAATTATATAATTGCTGTACTATTATCATTATGTTTATCTTTCTATTTTTTATTTACTTGTGTTTCAGATAGAAGAAATGTTTTTACTAATTATCTTGGTAATGCTACTGGTGTATGGTTTGTTTTTTCTATAATAATTATTACTTTAATTATCTCTAATAAAATTTTTGATGAAATTAGAGTTAATTATAATTATCTTATAAGATTTCAAACTAAAAGAAAGGCATACAGTAATTTTATTAAAATAGAAATAATATTGAATGTAATCTTATTATTAGTAACATACTTAATTCCTTTATTTCTTTTAATAATTACTAAAAAAATGCCTGTTGAAGTAATAAGATACAATAACTATTCAATAAATTATGTTATTTATATAATTTACTATTTAATAAAAGTAATATTTTTAATAAATGTACTAAATTTAATGTTTTTTGCTATTAGATGGTTGACAAGCAAAAGAATTGCTTATATAGTATATGGCACTCTTTTAATTTTTATTCCATTGTCTATTACCAATTTAGAAGTTATAACAGGATTGAGTAATATGTATATAAATCCAAAGTACTATTTTATGATTATGACATACTCACATTTTATTTTAGAAATTTCCATTTTTATATTTTATATATGTATTTTGATATTAATTTTTAATTTATTAATAAATATATTTTATAAAATTAATAAAGATTTAATTTAATAGATTTTAACTACTTCACTGCTTAGTTGAGGTAGTTTTTTGATAATTGAAAAGTTTTGTCTCTTATGAACATTTGACTGATGGAACTATTCAAACACCATCCACCATTTTCACTAACATCCACTGGCATACTTCTCTTACATATATTTTTATTTTTTAAAATTAGAAATTTGTATCAGTGAATATTGGTACATTTCTTTATTTTGTTTTAGCTATTCAACTGTGTATCTTAATATTTTTCTAAATCTAAACAAATCTAAGTATTCTTGTAAGTGTCTTGTTGATAGACCTCTTGTTTTTAATAAAAGTACATCCAACTCTGCCATCAATGAATTTAATTCTCCATAAATGAAAAATAGCATATATTAACTTACTTATATAGAATTCATACTTACTACTTTCTAATTCTACTTTTATTTATATCTGACATTTATATTATACCTTTTATTATGCGAATATTTAATCTCTATTAGTCAAATTGTTCATAAGACAATCTTTTTATTATTGACTAAGATTAATTACATAAATAATACAGTGCTAACTAGAATTACAATCATAATAATAAGAATTATAAGTAAAAGAAAGTGTTTTGTTTTTTTCTTTATACTTGAAGTATTGGTATTAATTTTAGTTTTCTCTTTTAAATTTTGTGCTATATTTCTACCATAATTGTTATCGATATTATATATGGTTTTTTGATTAGCTTTGTTTTCTTCTATAAATCTGTTATTTAATGAATTAATTTGAAGTCCACATGATTTACATATTTTATCTCCTATTTTTATAGGATACCCACATCTTTTACAATTCATTTTTATTTCCTTCTCTCATAATAAAATCAAGTGTTTTTTGATTAATTTATTTAGTTTTTATTGTAAATCAAATTCGTGCACTATAACACCATTTTCGTCTAGGTGAGACATAACACATAAATTGCCTGGTATTCTTTCATTTGTGGTTGGATTTATTAGGTCTGTTTTTAATAAACCTTCATTTTGTAAAACGTAGACTCTAGTACATCTTGATTCTACTTCTCCGTTAAGAAGTGCATTTCTATGTACTTCGTTATTGCTATAATAAACATCTGTAGCTAGTCTAATTTGTCTTAATACTTCTTCTAATCTTTTTTCTCTAACGCTTTCTGATATTTCATCTATTCCTAGAATTGAACCACCAGTTATTACTACTAATAATACTATTACTACTAAGAGTTCAACTAATGTAAATCCTTTTTTATTCTTCATTTCGACTTCACCTATTATTATAATATCATAATTTTATTAAAGAAAAAAGAGACAATATTAGTTTGAACTTTATGTCTCTAGTTTCTCCGTTTATATTATTAATTTTATATCATTCCATTTATAATTCTTAGTTTGTAATTTTCTTTGTTTCTAAATATTATCTTATTTATCGTTTTATCACTATCTTACTATTGCTTTCTTTCCGTGGAATACTATAACTATCTCTTTTATGTTTGTTACTTTATCAAGTATTAATTCTTTATAGTATTCTTTCTCTTTCATTTGGGTTATGCCTTCCCTTGCTTTATTTTCCATGTTCTCTTCACTATCACTTATTTTTACTTCTATTACTATACCTACGCTTTTGTCTTTTCTTTCTATTAACAAGTCACATCTTTCTGAACCTGTTTCTCTGTTTGACTTTGTAATATAGTTTTTGTTTAGTGCCCAGGAAAATAGTCCATATAAGTATCCATGATAGTAACTTTCTAGTGTGTCATGATAACTCATTCCCATTATTGTACTATTTATGAACTTTTCTATTTTTTCTTTTTCTCCATTTATCATGTTGTTTTTTAATTCTCTAAAGGTATCTTCTGTTTCTATGTCTTTGTTAAAGGCTATTGTTTGTATTATGTTTATTAATTCGTTTCTTACTTCGTCATTTGGAACTTTAAAATAATTAGTTATTACATCATCTTCGTCTATTTCTTGTTTTGAGAATGTTAAGTAACCACTAAATAATAGTAAGTTTAGTATACTGTTAAAGTCATTGTACATTTCTATATTTTCGTAGTTTAAACCTTCTCTATATGTGAATGCAATTGAATTACTTTGTAGCAGAGTTTCTAATTTTATCTTTTCATCTTCTTTTAAGTTTATTAGTAAGTCTTTTAATAGTTTATTACTTCCTGTGTTTATCCAGTATGGTTTTAGTACTCCACTTTCTGCATAGTTTAGTATACTCCAAGGGTTATATATCTTCGTACTATCTATGTTATAACCATCATACATTTCACTTACTTTGTCTGTTAGTTCTAGACCGTAGTATTCTAATAATTCTTTTGTTTCATTTTTTGTGAAGCCAAAATATTCTCCATATCCTTTGCTCATTACATCATATATTTTAGGATTATTGAATGTACTAAATAGACTTTCTTTTGCTACTCTAAGTACTCCTGTTAGTACTCCCATTTTTAATGAGTCATTTCCTTTTAGACTGCTAGATAGTATTGGTCTAAATAGTTCCATTACTTCTTCATAATATCCATTTGCATGGCCTTCATTAATTGGGGTGTCATATTCGTCTATCAATACTACGACTTTTTCTTTGTAGTAGTTCTCTAACATTTTTGTTAGAAAGGTTATTGAATTTTGTAGTTCTTCGATACTTGCTTCTCTATTTTTAATAGAATCATAAATTTTTAAATTATCTAAATCTTCTATACTTTCTCTTATATATAATTTTGATTTATATGCATCACTTATAATAATTTTCAACTTATTATAAATGGTTTCATATGAACTTCCTTTTAATTCTTTAAAGTCTAGTCTTATTACTGGATATTTTCCAAAATAACTAAAGTATTCACTTTCACTTATGTATAAATCATTAAATAAGTTTTTGTTACTTTCTTTGGTTTCTATGTTAAAAAAGCAATCTAGTGTTGATAATAATAGGCTTTTTCCAAAACGTCTTGGGCGTGTATATAAAGTTACTTCTGCATTTGTTTTCATTAAATCTTCTATAACCATCGTCTTATCTACATAGTAGCAATTTTCTTCTATTATCTTTTTAAAGTCTGTCTTACTTATTGGTATCGATTTCATTTGTAACACCTTCCTTTTTATCTTACTATTGCTTTCTTTCCGTGGAATACTATAACTATCTCTTTTATGTTTGTTACTTTATCAAGTATTAATTCTTTATAGTATTCTTTCTCTTTCATTTGTGTTATGCCTTCTTGGGCTTTATTTTCCATATTATCTTCATCAGATACTTTTAATTCTATTATTATTCCTAGGGTTCTGTCCGTTTTCTCTATCATTAAGTCAAATCTTCCTAGTCCTGCTTCTCTGTTTGATTTTACTATATAATTTTTATTTAGAAATCCTCCAAATAATCCTATCATATATATGTGATAAAATGCTTCTACTTCATCATAATAACTTGTTGTGTTTAATGACATATTTATGAATTTTTCCATGTATTCTTTATTTTCGTTTACTATTGATTTTAAGAATTCTTCATATTCTGGGGTTCTCATTATATCTGTTTTAAAGGATATATCTTGTACTATGCTTAATATTTCTTTCTTTACTTCGTTATTTGGGATTTTAAAGAAGTCTATGTTTTCTTCACTTATTTCACTTATTATACTTTTATCATATGTTAAGTATCCACTAAATAATAGTAAGTTTAGTATACTATTAAAGTCATTATATGTATCTATATTTTCGTAGTTTAAGCCTTCTCTATATGTGAATGTTATGCTTTCGTTTTTAAGAAGTGTTTCTAGTTTTATCATTTCATCTTCGTTAAGGTTTATTAGTAAGTCTTTTAATAGTTTATTACTTCCTGTGTTTATCCAGTATGGTTTTAGTACTCCACTTTCTGCATAGTTTAGTATACTCCAAGGGTTATATATCTTCGTACTATCTATGTTATAGCCATCATACATTTCACTTACTTTATCTGTTAGTTCTAGACCATAGTATTCTAATAATTCTTTTGTCTCATTTTTTGTGAAGCCAAAGTATTCTCCATATCCTTTACTCATTACATCATATATTTTAGGATTATTGAATGTGCTAAATAGACTTTCTTTTGCTACTCTAAGTACTCCTGTTAGTACTCCCATTTTTAATGAGTCATTTCCTTTTAGACTACTAGATAGTATTGGTCTAAATAGTTCCATTACTTCTTCATAATATCCATTTGCATGTCCTTCATTAATTGGAGTGTCATATTCGTCTATCAATACTACTACTTTTTCTTTGTAGTAGTTCTCTAGCATTTTCGTTAGAAAGGTTATTGAATTTTGCAGTTCTTCAATGGAACATTCTCCACTTTCTATTAAATTATAGTTTTTTAAATCATTGGCATTTGCTATAGATTTCTTTATGTATGACTTTTCACGATAAACAGTACTTATAATAATTTTCAACTTATTATAAATGGTTTCATATGAACTTCCTTTTAATTCTTTGAAATCTAGTCTTATTAGTGGGTATTTTCCAAAATAACCAAAGTATTCACTTTTACTTATATATAAGCCATCAAATAAGTTTTTGTTACTTTCTTTGGTTTCTATGTTAAAAAAGCAATCTAGTGTTGATAATAATAGGCTTTTTCCAAAACGTCTTGGGCGTGTGTATAGTGTTACACTAGCACCTGTTTTTATCAAATCTTCTATAACCATCGTCTTATCTACATAATAATAATTTCCTTCTATTACTTTTTTAAAATTATCTACACTTATTGGTATCGATTTCATTTATAACACCTTCCTTGTTACTTTTATTATACTTCATGACTTTGTTTTAGTAAAGAAAAAGAGACTATTTAGCCTCGATTATTAGTTTAATAGCTGTTCTTTCTTCACCTTCAATTGTGATGTCACTGAAGGCAGGTATGCAAACTAGGTTCTTTCCAGTAGGAGCTACATATCCACGTGCGATTGCGACTGATTTTATTGCTTGATTTAATGCTCCTGCACCTATTGCTTGCATTTCTACCGAATCACTTGATTCACGAAATAAATTTGCTATTGCACCTGCAACTTTTTGTGGTGCACTTTTACTTGATACTTTTATTATATCCATTTTTAAAACCCTCCTCAGTTTAATTATACTCTTTAAGGGTGTCTTTATTACAATGATTTTAGTAATTTTAAACATTCTATGTTTCTATTTATTTTTTATTCAATTTTACCTTTTAAAGCAAGAAGTTCACTTAATATTAGAAGTTCTATTTGTAGATTTTTATCTTCTAGAATTATTCTTTCTTGTACTTTTATTTCATTTTCATCTTGTTTTAAAGATTTTACAAGCATATCTGGCTCGTTTAAGTAGTTAAGACATTCGTCTTCTTCTGTTTCAATTTTAGATTTCCATCATTAATTAAGCTATTTATTTAAATTATAGTTTCTAAAAGAATATTATCTTTTGCTTCAACATTGCTGTTTTGTTCTAAAACGTTTAGGCATTTATCTATTTACTCTTTTACTTTATTCAATGATGGTACTGTTTTGATTGTTATAATTTTAGCCATAAAAGGTAATAATTCTCTTCTTAAGTCTAGCTCGATTGTATCTAATTTTATTGTCTTATCGCCTAATAATATGTTAAAGTATTTTTGTATTATATTTGAAAGTTCTTTTAGAGACCATTCTTTATCATTTTTGCTAAATTCATTTATTATATTTAATAATGCCTTGATGTCTTTGCCTAATTCTGTTTGATTTTTTCCTTTTAACGTTTCTTCTATTTCTTTTCTTCTTGATACTTCTAAGTAAAGATTAGATATTTCAGTCTCAAATTTTGTGTCTATGTCTTCTAAAACAAGTAATGGGGTATTATCAATGGATGACGGTGATATGTTTGAAATTTTTGTTTTGTATTAGATAGTATTATTTCAAGAATTCCTAAATATCTTTTTTCAGAAGTGAAGGAGTTAAATATTATAAATTTTATTTTGTCTTCCACACTAATGATTTCATTTGGAACTGTAGGTTTAATATCATTTTTTAACCATGTTTCATAATCATCTATTTTCATTAATAAGTCATTATATTTGTTTTGATATGTGCTTCTATATAGGCTTTCTAGTTTTATTATAAAGCCTTCTCTTATCATTGAAGGAGAGACTGGTGTTAATTCAAGTGTTTCATCTAAATTAAAGTTATTTTTTGTATCTTCTAATTTTTGTCTGTATTCTCTGGTTAAAATATATATTTTATTTTCAATATCTTCTTTTTGGTTTTCGCTCCAAGATTTTGTGATATGTCTTATTTTGTTTAATAGTTCAAGTGCTTCTTCGTCTTTTACTTCTTCTATTTTTTGTTCTTCTTGCTTTGATTCAGGTAACATTAAAACATTTTCTTCTAATGGTTGTAACTTTTTTACCATATAATCTTTTTAATGAAGCTAATTCAAACAGATTTAATGGTTCACCTACTATTTTAATTTTCTGTAACAAAATTATAGAATGTGTTCTTCGTAAATCTAAAAGTAAATTATATGCGTTTCCAGTATTGACTATAGTGATTTCTTGTAAGTTAACTTCAAAACAATTTACACCTATCTTTTCTAAACTATCATATATTGTTAAGAACTTTGTTGTGCTAAGCGGAATGCTTCTGCCGACACTATTCTAACGGTTTTAGGAATAGTTAAATTCGTTATAGTTTCTATAAAAGCTCGGCATCCTATTACTTCAACAGTAGGAGGTATATTAAAGCCTTTTAATCCACTTAGTCCCTCTATTTTTTTACCATCTTCTAATTCTGTGTAATTCTCATTTATAATATTACATTCTGGAAACAATTCTTTTATTCTTAATTTTTCTTTCTCAGAGATTTTAGTTTCAGTTACTCTTATTTCTTTTAAGTTTTTCATCGCGGAGTAAAAGCTGTATTGTAATTTTTCTAATACATATACTGCATTTCCATAGGAGTTTTTTATTTCTATATATTCAAATGTCTGGAAAAAAGCATTGATTCTTATTATCTCGATACTATCATGTATTTTTACTACATTAACATTACATAGGTTACCTTTATAAAAAGCTTCTTCTTCTATACAAAGTAAACTTTTAGGTAAGACGATTCCTTCTAATTGCACTTTACTTTCAAATTATTTACTTATTCTTTCTATACCTTCTGGCACTACCATAAATTGTGATGAACCAGTATAAGCAATCAATGTTTTTCCTTTTACTTTAAAATCACTTCCATATTTATTCATAATTACCCCCATTAATTAGAAGTTATTGTACCACAAGAAATACATAAAGTTAGATAAAAAGAAGTCCAATTATTTTGAACTTATCTTCTTAGGTCTTCCTGGTTTCTTAGTTGTTTCTTTCGCAACTTTTTTTGTAGTAGTTTTCTTATTTGTTACTTTTGAAGTAGGCTTTTTTGAAGAAGTTTCTTTCTTTTCCTTTGAAAGTGTTTTTGAAGCTTTTGTTTCTGTTTTTGAAGTAGTATTTTTAGTTACTTTTACTTCTTTTTTAACTTTAGGTTGTGCTTTTTTCTTTTCAACTATTTTTATTTCTGATTTTTTGCTTTCTTTCATAGCAGCTTCTTTTTTTGGACGACCTGCTTTTTTTGTTTCTGTTTTTTCTTTAGTTTGCATCGAATCTTTTACCGTTTTCGTATTTTTCTTTTCTTTCTTTGTTTCAACTGCTTTTTTCTCTTCTTTTTTGATTCCTACTTTTTTACTTTCTTTATTGTTTGTACTTTCAATAACTTTTGTTTCTTCTTTTTTGGACTTTCCAGTTACTTTCTTTTTTGGTGTTTCTTTTATTGTAGCAGTTACTACTACTTCTTCTTTGATCTCTTCTAATTCTTTTGTTTCCTCATCTATTAATTTCGAAACTATTTTATTAAATGCACGGTCTGTTACAAATAATTCTATCGCGCTTTCTATAGTCATTAAAACACCAGTAGATATGAAATAATAACCCATCATCATAGTCTGTACAGTTGTTTCGTTAAATAAGTTTATAGTTGTAAGTATTCCAACAAATGCTAGTAAAAATGTCATAATGAATTTTACTGTCCAAACAAAATTATCTTGATTTTTTAACATAAGAACTTTGTATCCACGGTTCGCAACCATAAGTATAGTATAAACTGTCATAGCAGAACCTAGTATCATAGGTAGATTATCGTTTTGAAATACAAACATGTAAGTTGCAACAATTATATTTATTAGCGATAATAATAATAGTTCATAATCTCCTTCTCTTCTTTTTATAAAGTATGCAATTATACTAAAGAAGGCAAATATGTAGAATAAAATAGATACATATAGAATTATGTCTGTTAATCCAAAAGCCTTAAATATCATAATTATTATTCCCATTATTAGTACAATTACAGATAGTATTAAATTTGCAATTAAATGTAAATCAATACTTTTTAAATTCTTTTTCACTTTTAGCCACCTCTATCCTAAGATTAATTTTACAAAATTTTCTATAGCTTGTCAATTATAACTGTTCGCCTTTTGATTTTTTTCGACATTTTTTATAATCTTTAAGTTTAGGAGATTTTTCCTTTTTGATTTTATTAATTTTTAGGAATTATTTTCTTTGTACATTTATATAATTAATATGTAATTTTGATGTAGTACATGTTATAATAGAGAACATTATTTTTAAAGAGTTAAGTAATAAGATTAAAAGAGATTTAGTTATTTTAAGTTTTAGTAATTTACAAATTGACAGAAATTTCAATTTTAATATACTTAAAGTGTTAATTGATAAAGCATGCAAAACTAATCCACACATTATTTGTTTTGTTGGAGACTTGGTAGAAGACGCTAATGTTTTTAATGATAGACATATAAAGGGAATAATTTTTGATTTTTTTAGAGCATTAACTTCAGTTGCACCTGTATATGTTGTAAGAGGTGATCATGATTTATTAACTATGGAAGACAAAAAATGTAAAAGTTTAAACAATGATGCTTTTTTAAAAATCTTAATAATATTAGCAATCTACATGTGCTTTTTAATGAATCAAAAGAAACTAGTTTTCCTAATGTTAGTGTCTCTGGCCAAGATATAGGAAGGAACACTTATCAATATTATTATTTCCATAAAGAATCTTTGGAATCATATTTTTATTATGTTTCTCCTTATATAGTAAATATGGAAAGAAATTTAAGTATGGATGATTTTAATATTTTGTGTATTCACTCGCCTACCCACTCTTTTGATAGAGAGTTTTCTAATTTTTCTCTTGTTATTTCTGGACATATGCATAATGGTGGCTTGCCAAATTTTTTTAATTCAATCTTGCCTAGTAATTTTGGAATAATTTACCCTAGTACAAATCTTAAGCTTTTTCCAAGGTACTCTAGAGGATTAGTAAAGCTGGACATAGAAGCACACGGTGTTATTTGTCCACCAATAAATATGTCAGCCAAATTTTCTGGAAATTGTTTAGTCAAGAAATTTTATAAACCTGGAGTTAGTTATATAAATGTTAAAAGTCAAAAATAAAAGCGGATTACTCCACTTTATTTTTTATTTCATTCTTTGACTAATCATTTGTTTTTTTGATAATACCCATTCATGGTTACTACTTATTACAGTTGAATTACAGTAAGGGCAAATTGATGTTGTGACATTATCAAGTGGTGCATTGCAGTTTGGACATTTGTTATCTTTTTCTTCAAGACCTTTTGTAAATGTCATTTCATAGTTGTATACTACTTTTCTTAATTTGTTTCCTCGTATTACTTCTTCATTTTTATTTACTACATAGTCTAAGCAACTTACAGTCATTCTAACTTTTATTGAGATATTATTATTTCCTTTTTCCATATCTATAATATTAAAGCTTTCTAAATTGAAATCAGACATAATATTTTTTTGTTTCTTTATTTTTAGTGCATTCAACTCTGATTTATAAAGATTATATAGTTCATTGGTTGTGTATTTCTTTAATTCGTCATGGTCAAAGTTCATCCAAGAATTTTGTATGTTTTTATAAATTTCATATGTCTTCTGTCTAAATTCTTGAACGTTAAAGTTTGGTAATATCTCTTTTATCTTATTAATATCAAATCCAGATATATTGTTCGTGTTACTTAATATATTCGTTTTGGTTTTAGATTTAGAAGCTTGAGAAAGTATTAATACTGTTATTCCTATTCCCATTATTATAAATATTCCTAGTGCGATTAAGGCGGCTCCTACATCTTCGCTCGATGTTGTGTTTTTATGATAATGATTATTGCTAGAACTACCATAATCATTTCCCCAGTCAAAGTCCCAATCTGAGCTTCCATAATCATAATCGTAGTCTCCATCCCATCCTGAATCTGCCTTTAGAGAAATAGCTAGACATAAAATTAAGCATGAGACTATTATCAATAAAACTCTTTTTATATTTTTCATTTATAAACAACTCGATTCTGTTAAAACCCATCCTTTTTTATCAAGGTCAAATGTACTTCCACAGTATTCACATTTACCACTTCTATTTATGTCTAAAGTAACTCCGCATCCTGGACATTTTCTTACTGTCCCTAATTCTTTAGAATTTATTGCTTTTGTAAAAGTTAAATAATTATTTTTTTCTATTCTACTCGAATTATTTCCACTTATAAAATTTGCATCTTCATCAATTAGATAATCCATGTATCTACTTATTAATTTAACTTTTATATTAATTTTATCTTCTAGGATTTCGACATTTTCTATAATGGTCTCTTTTACATTTGTTTCATCATACATTTGTATAAGACCTTTAGAACTTAGTTCGTTTACTTTATTTTCAATTTTTGTATATATTTCTGATGATACAAAATGTTTTATATTTTCTATTTCTTTTGTCATTATAGATAAATGGATTTGTATGAATACATTGTCTATGAAAGTTTTAAAACTACTCTCAGTAAAATCTGAGTCATATTTTAAAATATTATCTATCATGTTATTTTATTTCTACTCCACAGTTTGAGCAAAACTTTCCTGTTACTGGAGTTCCACAGTTTGAACAAAATTTAGCTTTTGGTGCTTCATTAGTTGTTTCTGCCTCTTCACTTTTTGGTTCTTCCTTACTTCCAAATATTGTGCCTGACTCTGGCATACCTGTTTCTTTTGATTGTACTTCAGTTTGTTCTCCACCATTTACTGCATTCATCATACTTCCTGCATTAGAAGCTGCCATGTTCATTCCTGCGAATCCCATCATAGCGCCAGCCTCATTTTTAGAAGCATTTATCATTGCTTCACTTGCTGCATTTGCCATTAAGCCTGATTGTAAGTTTTTGTCACTAAATATTGTTGCATCATCAATTTTGTTGATTCTCTTCATTGATTCGTCTGTTAAGTTAATGTCTCCTATTGCAACATCAGTTATTATTAGTCCATAGTTTTGTTTCCATGTTTCGTCTAGACATCTATTCATTTCATCTGAAATGTCTGAACCATACATTCCCATATCTCCAAAAGACACTTTATGACGTCTCATTACTATACTGATTGCTTCTGTTATTTTTTCAATAAATTTTGTTTTTAGTTGTGTTCCTATTACGTCTTCATAGGTTATTGTGTCTTTAGGATTTGAACCTACTACACTTGACACTAATTTCGCGGGATCTATTACTTGGAAAGCATATTCTCCAAAGAATGTCACTTCTACCATCCCATATTTTTCGTCTGTTATTTTCTTAGGTTGTGGACTTCCAAACTTGTTTCCAGGAATAACTTTTGTATTTATGTAATATACTCTTTGGTCATGCGCTGTTTGTCCACCAAATGTTATACGTTTTCCTATAGTTTTGATAGTATCTCCTATTCCTTTAAAAAATCCACCTTCAAATACAGTTGGTTCTGAATCATTATCATATTTGTATGTACCTGTCTCAGCTGTAAATTCTGTAATTGCTCCATTGTCAATTATCATCATACACATTCCTTCTGGTACTACAATGGCACTTCCGTTTGTTATGATTCCTTCGCTTGGTTTTCTGTTTCCGTCTCCATGTCTTACTTCTCCTCTTTGGATTAGTACATTTTTTTCAGTTTCTGGACATACTACAAATTCTTTAAAGCCATCTCCTAGCCCACTAGAAACTGATGATGTTAGTGCTTTTATTAAGCCCATTTATATCACTTACCTTTCTTTATATATTTTATTTTATCAAATTAATTATTATTAGTCATTATTTTTTGATAATTTATTAGATTGTAGCTAGAATGAACATTGTAACTATTTGAAGTGATAATTAAATATTATTTACTTAATATTTCTTTTATTAAGTTTATTATTTATCTTATTGTCTTAAAATTAATTTCATTCTTATTTATCATTTTTTAACTAATCTCTAAAATTTAGTGGTAATATAAATTTATTGTATCTTTTTTATATGCTATTAAACTGTCATTCATCACTTTTATTCCTTCAACATCTTCATTTACTTCTTCTGTAGTAAATCTTTTTTATATTTGAAACCATTCAACGTAAGCTAATCAAGAATATAAAATTAATGTAAAATTTAGTTGACTTCATTTCAAATAATGGTATAATATTTGCTACTTGGAGGGGTGTTATGAAGAAAAAATTTTTATGTATGGTTTTGGCTGTTACTACAGTTTTTGGTGGTTGTTCTATCAAGAGTGAACAAAATGATAGTTTAGAGTTAGAGCAAGAGATAGTTATAGAAGAACAAACAGAATTAGAAGAAAAAGAAGTTATAAGCCCTGTTGCAATAGAGGAAGATAAGACAGAAATCAAAGAAATAGTAATAAGTGCAGTTGGAGATTGTACTTTAGGTACTGATGATAATTTTGGTTATGAGAGAAGTTTTACTAATGTACTTGATGATAATGATAGAGATTTTAGTTATTTTTTTAGTGGAGTTATAGATATTCTTTCTAATGATGATTTGACTATTGCTAATTTGGAAACGACATTTACTGATGCGACAGTTAAGAATGAAAAGAAATTTAACTTTAAGGGCGACAAGGATTATACTAATATTTTGACTACAGGTAGTGTGGAGGCAGTTAATCTTGCAAATAATCATACTTATGACTATTTAGAGGAAGGATACGATGATACAAAGGAAGCTCTAGAGGAAGCAGGTGTTCCTTATTTTGGGTATAAAGATTATCAAATAATGGATATAAACGGTATTAAAATTGGACTTGCTGGGCTTAGCGGTTGGAATGAAGAGAGTGCTAAAGATAATACTTTGACAGCTTTAGAATATTTTAAAGAAGAAAGTGTAGATTTAATTATTATGACTTATCATTGGGGTATTGAAAGTGAATATGAACAAAGTAGTACTCAAGAAAGTATTGCTAGATATGCTATTGATAATGGAGCAGACTTAGTTATTGGGCATCATCCTCATGTTTTACAGGGTATCGAAGAATATAATGGAAAGTATATAGTTTACTCTTTAGGTAATTTTGTTTTTGGTGGAAATAAAAATCCTAAAGATAAAGATACTATGATTTTTAGAGAAACTTTTCATTTTGAAGATGATGTTTTAACTGATACAAGTATTGAGATTATTCCTTGTTCTTTGTCAGGTGAAGTTAATAGAAATGACTATAGACCTGTTGTTTTGGATGGTGAAGATAGAGATAATGTTTTAAAGAAGATTATGAAATATAGTAATTTTAATTATTAAGTGATAATATAATTTAAGGTGAAGCTTATGAATTTAAAAAATATCATTTTTGTTCACAGAGGTAAATACAATAGTAGTCTTGAAGAGAATACCTTATCATCATTTAGAGAATGTGTAGAAAATCATATGAATATAGAGCTTGACTCACATATTCTTAAAGATGATAGTGTTATAGTTTTTCATGATGATAATTTAAAAAGAGTGTGTGGTAAAAATATAGGTATAAAAAATTTGAATTATAAAGAAATACTTAATGAGTGTAATAATAGTGTTCCTACTTTGACAAATGTTTTAGAATTAGTTAATGGAAAAGTTATTTTAGATATTGAGTTAAAATATGATGTCCTTAATGGGAGATTAGAGAAAAAAGTCATAGATATTTTAAAAAATTATGATGGTAAATTCATTTTAAAATCATTTCATCCTTTGATTGTATGGAGATTAAAAAGGCTTGTATACAAAAATCATTTAGATTGTAAGGTTGGTTTACTTGTTGAAAATACTTTGTTACTGTTTTTCTCTTTTGTTTTTGTACGTCCAGACTTTGTTTCTTTTAATTATAAGTTTTTGAAAAAGTGGTTCTTTAGGTTTATTTCTAAAAGAAAAGATACCCTACTTTATACTATTAAATCTAAGGATGTTTATGATTTGTATAAAGATAAAGGGTATGGATTAATATTAGAGAATTATGAATCTTTTAAATAAATACTTTGACTGTAGTTAATATGAAATCTAGCGTCATTATCAAAAGTATTCCTAAGCTTAGAAATTTTGGAGTATGTTTTATTATTGTGTCTATTATTGGCTTTATAAATTTATACAAAAACATTACACCTAGTGTCCATAATGTTGTTACTTCTATACTTAGATATTTTCCTATGTGGAGCGGAAGTTTCTCGTAATTCCACATTTCTAAATTATATATGTATTTAAGTAAATATGCTCCTATAAATTCAAGAACAAATGAAAGTGCAAATCCAGTTATAAACATTAATAATAGTTTTTTCCATTTTTCATTTGGTCTTTTTTCTATTTGCTTATATATTAAGTATATTAGTGGTATGCTTATGCCATAAACTATTGTATATGGTCCATACATAAAACCACTATCTAGTTCTTTGTGCATAATAATTGCACCTAGTAGTTCAAAGATATAACCTAATATAGAATATAATACAAATTCATTTAAATAGTACATGTTTTTTCACCATTATTAGTGTACTTTTTATTTATTTTTTTATACTATCTTTAGTTTTTCCTTGACTAGTCTTATGTTTTTATGGTATTATCTTATTGTTCAGATGGCGAGATAGCTCAGTTGGCTAGAGCGTCGCGTTCATACCGCGAATGTCGGGGGTTCGAATCCCTCTCTCGCTACCAACATTGGGAAAACTCACACACTTTACTATTTATGAAGTTTGTGATTAGATATATTAACTCATAATATTTGATATTATGGGTTTTTTCATTGTTTTGAAGGGAGTGATAAAGATTTTATGAAAACAACCATACAAAATTTAGAATTCCCAAGTGAATTTAAAAAGAAATTAAAAATTAAGGTAAATAACAATAAATTAAATATTGAATTTATATCTGGACATGTTATTAACTTAGATAAAACTAATTTAAGTGTTACTGAGCCTCATAGAATCATTGTAACAAGTGAAAACAAGACTTTAATTGCATTACTATATGAAAATACTAATAAAGTATATTTGCCTTATGATGGTGCTATTATATCATTTACAAAGTATATAAATATTTTAAATTCTATGATAAGGAAGGAAAAATTACCGCTCAAATTACCGGAGTTTTTACCCTAGTATTTACTTAAATAAGTGATAAAATATTGTATGCTATGAGTAAATAGCACTTAAATGACACAAGGGAAATATATTGTTCTCTTGTGTTTTTTCATCATTAAAGAAAGGAAGGTATAAAATAATGTGTGATGAAAATATTAATGTTGGTCTTTACCCTAGAGTTTCTACTGAAGATCAAAGTAAATTTGGACATAGCTTAGATGAACAAGAAGAAAGGTTAAAAGATTTGTGTAAGTTTAAAAGATACAACATATACAAAATCTATAGAGAAGAAGGTGTATCAGCAAAGAATATGGATAGACCAAAATTTCAAGAAATGCTAGAAGATGTGAGACAAGGAAAAATAAATAAAATTGTTGTATTCAAATTAGATAGACTTACTCGTTCTATAAAAGATTTAGAAGAAATATGTACATTTTTAGAAGAATATAACTGTAGTTTAGAAAGTATGTGTGAAGATATAAATACTGCAACAGCAAATGGGAAGTTTTTTGTTAGAATGCTTACCCTACTCGCTCAGTTGGAGATAGAAAGAACTAGTGAAAGAACTAAAATTGGAATGATTGGTGCAGCAAAGAAAGGACATTTTTCTGGAATTATATTAATTCCTCTATTGACAATAGGAACCCACTTATAATTCTATTTAAGTTTGTACAAAACCAAAAAAAGATTTTTGCTTTTGCTAATCAGCATTACGAATTATAAGTACCTATTGATCAATAGATTTTCTCAAAATAATAGACGTACATTAACCTGTTCTATTATTTTTTTTGAAAATTAGAGTTGCCACTTAACATAAATTTTTATGCAAACCTATGATTTATTTTTAATGGGCATAAGTGTTGGACACCACAAACTTATTTTACACTTGTAAAATCGTACTTTTTCGTGGTGTCATTTCTATTTTTGCACTTGCAAAATGTCGTCTTCTTCGTCAAAAAGTGGCTACACATTTGATTTATTTCCAGTATTTACGAGCATTTATAAAACTTAAAGTGACTATAAATATGACCACTATTTTTCTAAACTGCAAAATACACTAAAAAATGTGACGCCATGCCAAAGAAAAAAACAACTCAAAATTAGACTTGTCTTTATGTTGTTATTTAAAATTTTTAATATAACTATTTTCATTTCTTGTTTGATTTTTTGAAAAAAGGATCATAAGATAAGTGTTCATCGTTTTCATCTTTAATCCAATAGCCAAATTTACCTACTATTCTAATTGGCTTTTCTAAAGGCTTAAATTCTAAATTATTAGTATTAGAAGCTTTTGCTTCTTCAGATAAAGAAGCAGTTATATGAGGTACTTTTAATACATTTGGATTTTGTTCTTCATAATTTATATAATATGGCATTAACTCCTCAGGTAACGATATTTGAAATCCACTGTTCATACCATCGTTTCCATATCCTATAAGAAAAACTTCAAAACTTTTGCCAACTATGTCGTTAAATATTTCTTCTTCATTTGGATGATATTTAAAAGTACAATGGATTTCATCATTAACTTTAGCCAATTTTTTCGTTTCTAATGAATGTATTAATTCTGCTACATCTGCTTCAAAAAAAATTCCTTCATAACTTAACATTTTTATTCCTCCTTTTAGTCAATTAATTCTGAATTTTATACAAAATTATATTTTTTATATTATTATAATTGTTATCAAAACTTCGTTATCATCATCTATAATAATTATTTGTTCTTCTATTTTTAAAGTTTTTAAATTTAGTTTTAATTTTTTTTTGCTGAAGGAGATAAATTATCTTCTTTTGATATTATAATTTTTTGTTTTTATCAAAGAATATTGCATATTTATCTAATTAGTTGTTTTTTCATTTATTTGATTATTAAACCTGCACATTGATATCGAATATAGAAGTATTTTATTTATTATTTTCAATAAAACTTAAATATTCATGTTATTTGGATTTAGCGTGTCTTCTGTTATTTTTTTATAAATGGAATATTATATATTAATCCCATTTTTTGATTTTCATATTTTGAAAAATCTAACATTATATTTTCTTCTTTAGCTTTATCAAATATACAACAACTTATTTTTGTTAATTTGGATTTATGTCAAGTTTTTAGACACGATTTTCTTTCAATTTTTAAAATTTAAGCTACTGCTAAGTTAGTAATGTAATTTTGATGTTTTTGGTTTGGTGTAACATATCCAAGTGTACTATGTATACGTTTATTGTTATACCAACTCTCTATAAACTCGAATATTACCATCTTAGCTTCTTCGAACGTTTCATATGTATTGTTATTCACTTCCTCTTTTTTTAATATTGAATTAAAGCTCTCCATACTTGCATTATCATAAGGATATCCTTTTTTACTATATGAATGCTTTATATTTAATGTTA
>CAJUGE010000063.1 GCA_910586295.1 uncultured Bacilli bacterium
AAATTACATGTATACTGTTAGATGTAAATAAATGAGTTTACATCTAATTTTTTTGGTTGTAAAATTATTTACAAAGAATTTAAGTTAGAACATCAAATTACAGAGGTCTTAGAATCTATCTTTATTGACAGTTCAACTTTTATTCCTATTATTAATTTAGTTTTAGATAGTGAGGGCGATTTTGACTCTATATAACAAGCATGATGAAATAATAGTAGAGGTAAAAGACTTAAGTTCAAAAAGAAAGAAGGTGAATAATTTTGAAAACAGTATTAAGTGTAGATGTTGCTAAAAATAAAAGTATGATAATGCTTATGAATAGTGATGGAGAAATACTTATTGATACAAAAGAAATAAGGCATAATTTAAAAAATTTTGAAAAAGTAAAAGAAGAAATAAAAGAAATTAATCCAGAAAAATTAACTGTATTTATGGAATCAACAGGTACATACCATTTACCAGTAGAGAGATATTTTAAAGAAAATGGATTTAATACTTTAGTTATTAATAGTCTAACAACAAAAAACAATTATGACACTATTAGAAAGACTAAAACAGATAAAAAGGATTGTTACAGATTAGCCAAACTATTCTTTGTTAATGAAGTAGAATATCATGATTTATCCAAAAAGGATTTATATGCTAATTTAAAAGCAATGACAAGGCAATATTTTTATTTAACTCAAATAAATGTAAGTTATAAAAACAGATATAAAAGATTAATAAATATATGTTTTCCAGAGTTAGAAGAAATATTTAAAAGTAGTAGAATTTATGAAGAAACAGCATTAAATTTTATAAAAGCGTTTCCCCATGCTTATATAGTTAAAGAAAAAAGAGTAGATGCTTTATATAATAATTTATATAAAACAAATTCAAGACATGACTATTACTACAAAAGATTAGCACACGAAATAAAAGATATTGCTAGTAATTCTTATCCAGGAATAGATAAAGACCATTCAGATGTTAAGAATTTATCAGATATAGCAGGGATACTGCAAGAAAACATAAAAAATGTGAATGATATAAAAGAAAAAATGATAGAAACAGCAAAGCAATCGCCTTATTTTAAAATCATTAATTCGTTTTATGGAATTGGAGAAGTATTAGCAGCAGAATTATTAGGGGAACTAGGCGATATTACAAGATTTGATAATCATAAACAGTTAATAGCATTTTGTGGACTAGATCCAACAATAATTCAATCAGGCAAAAGTATAAATGTTCATGGATCAATATCAAAAAGAGGAGACAAATATGTAAGATGGATATTATTTAATATAAGCCAAATGGTAGTAAAACTAGGGCATCAATGCCCAAACCATCCAGTATATATTTATTACCAAAATAAAAAAGCAGAGGGCAAACACTACTACGAAAGCCTAACTGCTTGTTCTACAAAAATTCTAAGAATGTTATATACTATGTGTAAAAATAATAAACAATTCTTAGAAAATTAACCATAATTGAATTTTATCATAAAAGAAGTGAAAAAGATACAATTTTTTAAAAAATATATCGTTTTCGCTTGTTTGCCATATAAAAAAATAATATAATAAATTTATAAAAAAGAGCTTGACAAAAATTAGATAGTCAATAAGTAGAGGAGATTCAAAAATGATAAATATTTTAGTTCACGGACTAGGACAAGATGAAAGAAGTTGGAATGAAGTTAAAAATCAATTAAATAATAATGGGATAAATGTAGAAACACCTAATCTGTTTTCTATTGTAAAAAATTATCAATTAAATTATGAGAATATGTATAAAACATTTGCTGATTATTGTAATAGTTTTAATGAAAAAATAAACCTAGTAGGGCTTTCATTAGGTGGAGTATTAGCCATTGATTATATAACAGAATTTCCAGAAAAGGTAAATTCAATAATACTTATAGGAACACCATACGAAATACCAAAGAATATATTTACTATCCAAAATATTATTTACAAATTTATGCCTAAAAGAATATTTGAAAAGATGGGGTGTCCTAAAAAGGATATGATTAGTTTACTAGATTCAATGAAAAATTTATCTATTTCAGAAAAAGCCCCAAATATAAAAATCAATACACTAATTATATGTGGAGAAAAGGAAAAAGATAATATAAATATGAAAAGTGCAAAGCAATTAAATAAAGTTATAAAAAATAGTAAATTTAAAATTATTGAAAATGCAGGACACGAAGCAAATATTGATAATCCAATAGAACTGGCTAGTACAATTTATGATTTTTGGAAAGACAATGAAAAAGCTATAAGGTAACTAAAAAATTACAATTTGAAAGGAATGGAAATGATACAACTATTAAAATATGGAAATACAAATTGTTATTATATAAAAGGTAAAAATGGTAGTTTATTAGTAGATACAGACTGGGCAGGAACACTACAAACCTTTTATAGAAAAATAAAAGAATTGAATATTGAAAAAATTGATTATCTTTTAATAACACATTACCATCCAGACCACATAGGAATAGCACAAGATATAATTGATATGGGAACAAAACTATTATTAGTAAATGTTCAAAAAGATTATATTCATAGTTCAGACACAATTTTTCAAAGAGATAAAAATATTCAGTTTAAGCCTATAGATACAGAGCCTGTAATTATATCTTGTGAGCAAAGTAGAGAGTTTTTAAATGATTTAGGTATAGATGGAGAAATAATATATACACCAGGACATAGTGAAGATAGTATTTCTCTAATTTTAGATAATGGTAGTGCTTTTGTAGGGGATTTATACGATTTAAAATCTGCAATAACATTTAATGATGAAAAGATAAATAATAGTTGGAATAAAATATTAAGCCATAATATATCAAAAATATACTATGGTCATCACGAACAAACTATTAGC
>CAJUGE010000064.1 GCA_910586295.1 uncultured Bacilli bacterium
ATCATAATTGAATTTTATCATAAAAGAAGTGAAAAAGATACAATTTTTTTAAAAATATATCATTTTCGCTTGTTTGCCATACAAAAAAATAATATAATAAATTTACCAAAAAAGTCTTGACAAAGATTAGATAGTCAATTTGCTTATTCAATTAAAATTCAAAAAGAACTCAAAATTAGAGTTCTTTTTTTTAATCTTTATTATATAAACATTCAGCTATTAACTTCATAGCATCAGAAAAACCTGCTTTATAAAAGTTTTTATTTTTAATTTTTTGTGTTGCAGAAAGTGTTTTAAGATAATTATCAATACTTTTTTTAATTTGAACTACAGTTTCTGGAAATAAATTATCTGGTAGATTATCTATTGCAGAGTATATTTTTTTATAATCTTTATGTTCCTGTTCTACTATTTCTTGTTCATCATCAATATTGCAGATTTCGTTTTCTCGATTTTCGAAAATATGGTTTAAAATATTTGTTTTTTCATACATAAATTCGTCTTTTGGTATTTCCATATAAATGTTCCTTCTTTCTAATAAATTTATATGTCATTATTCTGACAACAATACATATTATACAATGCTAAAATTTAATATGTCAATACTTTTACGTAAGAATACTTACGTCATTATTCTTTAACTTTTGCTAAACTTTTTTCGAAAGGGTGTGAATAATGATGTTAACTTTAGAACAAGCTATTAGAACTAGAATTTTAAATTTAGCCAAAGAAAGAAATTTAACAATTAACAAAGTATCAATGTTGTCAGGTATGCCTCATACTACATTACTACTTTTTATGAATAATGAAACACACGATCCAAGAATTTCTACACTATTACATATATGTGAAGCTTTTAACATATCTTTAGATGATTTTTTTAAAGACAAATTATTTAACGAAGTAAAAGCAGAATAAGGAGAGTAAAATGACATTAGAAACTGCAATTAGAAAAAGAATAAAAGAATTAGCAAATCAAAATAACATAACTATAAACAAAGTTTCAACATTAGCAGGCTTAACGCATACTACTTTATTAGCTTTTATGAACGGAGAAACACATGACCCGAGAATTTCTACATTATTGCATATCTGTGAAGCTTTTGAAATAGACTTAAAAGAGTTTTTTAATGCTCCAATATTTAGAAATGTTATAGATGAATAGTAAAATATATTTTAGATGTAAATAGTTTAATTTACATCTATTTTTTGTTAATGGGGGAGCAGATTAAATACTTTTAAATATTGCTATAATAGTAATTTATTTTTCTATTCTCGTATACTTGTAAGTTTTATTATAGCAGATTCATTATTCCATAAGTTATAAATGGACTAGCATACTAGACTAAATAATAAAAAATGTAAAGTATATTAATATCAGTACTTACAAACGGCTTTGCTTTTACCAGTAATATTTTACAACATTGTTTTAACTAAGTTTATAATATTTATAAACTTTTCTTAATTGATAAATAACTAAGTATATGATATGATTTGAAAGATAAATAGTAAGTTGTAGGGGAGATTAAAAATATGAAAGAGTTAGTAGATTTTGCAGTTTTAATAATAATATATTTTTGGAAATTCTATAAGAAATGGAAAGAAAAAGGTAGAGAGGTACTGCTTGTAAATACTTTAATGTATATATACTTATCTTTTGTATTATTTTTTACCTTAATGCCTATAATAACATCTTTACCATTTATATTTAATCACCCATACGATTCAATGAATTTAGTTCCATTTATTGATGTTTTAAAGGGTAGAGGTGATTTTATTAGACAAGTGGTATTAAATATGATAATGACAATTCCTTTTGGTTTTTTAATGCCTTTAGTAAAAAAAGGAAATGTTAGTCTATTAAAAGTTATTTTTTATACTTTTTTATTAAGTCTAGGAATTGAGTTATTACAGCCTTTAATAAATGGTTTTAGATCAGCAGATATAACGGATTTAATAACTAATGTCATAGGTGGAAGTATTGGATATGTTATGTATTTAATATTCAAACCGTTAACAACTAAAACATTAAATTATATAAGTCATAGATAACTACAAATTACAGGTATACTGTTAGATGTAAATAAATGAGTTTACATCTAATTTTTTTGGTTGTAAAATTATTTACATTAGAATTTAAGTTAGAACAACAAATTACAGAGGTCATAGAATCTA
>CAJUGE010000065.1 GCA_910586295.1 uncultured Bacilli bacterium
ATAGGGACTTTCCAAAAATAAAAGTCACAATTATGGAATAATTAAAACACTCCATTTTTTGATGCTTTGAGTACGAGTAATATATCTATTTTCTAAAGCTTTCATTTCGACCTTTTCTACAGTTAATCCCTTTTCATATTTTACTTCTTTTAGTTTGGTTACAGAATGACTGTTTTTCCAAGTCAAGTTTTTCATAAATGCCAAGCATATTTCTTTTGTTTCTAATAAATAACCATTCCATACATTTTCTAACCTTGCCCATAATCTTTCTACTGGATTATATTTACTATGGTAAGGTGGATAGTAAATAAGTTCTATCTTAATGTTATACTTTTTACTGACTTCAATTAATCCTTTTAAAAATATTGTTCTAATGCCACTATTATCTGGTCCATTATCCAGTAGTATAGAAAGTTTATTTACATCTGTATTATAATATTGTTCTACATAAAATTCTTCTATACAGTCTACTAAATCTAAAGATGTTGGCTTTGATGTATAATTAAAAAAATAAGGTGTGTTATTTTTAATATCTAAAATTCCGAATGGGATTAAACAATTATTGGTAAGTTCATGATCGACTGCTTCAATTTGAACTCTATTTTTTCCTCCTCTTGAAAAAGGTCCAAGTAGTACTTTATCTTTAGTATCAAGTGAAATCAATGCAGTATATTTATCTTCCATAGCTTCTTGTTTTTTCTTTTGAACATTTTCAAATATAGCATCTGTTTCCTCTATCTTTTTTAGTGGCTTAATTTTCTGAACCTTTTTTAATTTATATCCCATTTGATTTACTATGTTATTTAAAGAACTATTTGAGAAACTTTTATTACTATATTTACCAGTTTTAATAAGTCGTTTCTTTATTTCTTGGATACTCATTTTTACATATTGCTTTTCACTTTTAAATCTTGGATCTATCAATAAACTGTTTTCAATTATTGCTTTTATATCATTTTCTAATTCAGGGTATTTATCTGTTAATTTTTTTCTTCCCCTTGTTTCAGGGTTATTATTAGTTTCAGTTATATTCAAAACAAGATTATAACTTTTTTTAGCAAATCTCCAACAGCAATTACATGCTTTAGCAACTGCATTAATAGATCTGTTTCCTAAATCTAAGATAAGTACCCCAATTAATTTCATTTTAATTTGTTTATTTTTTTCATGTTTTATCATTTCTATTTGATTTTTATGTTCATCTATTGGTATAATCATATTAACAACAACTTCCTTGTATTTTTTTATTCTATTAACAAGTTTAAGTTGTTGTTTTCTTTTTGTCAATTTGTGACTTTTATTTTTGGAAAGTCCCTATAGTTTGATAATTCTGAATGTGTATTTTTAGTACTAAAGCAAAAGTTTTGTGATCCTCCTTCAGGATTTAATCTAAGAGCAATCGCAATTGCGTCTATCAAAGTAGATTTTCCAATCCCATTTTCTCCTACAAAGAAAGTAACTGGTTTTTGTAGTTCTATCTCTTCTAAGCCTTTTATAACCTCAATGTTAAAGGGATATGTGTTGAAATCCTCTACCTTTTCTCTTTCAAATACAATTTTTCTTACAAATAAATCA
>CAJUGE010000066.1 GCA_910586295.1 uncultured Bacilli bacterium
ATCTTTGAAAAATAAAAAAACACTAAAATAATATACAGGGAGAGTTTCGGCTTAAAACATAAAAACAAGAAAATATGCGGTTGAATATAGAGGGATTTCTTATATTATCTAGCATTAAGTCAAATTAGGGAAAATTTCTGAAAAGGCTTTAAAAAGTTTGACTAATCCCTGTATTTATGGTAAAATTTTAATGTTTGTAGAAATCTTTCTCTACAACCGCTCTGAAAAGGTTTTTTAAAAGTTGATTCTTACCTTAATGGCGAGTCTTATTGAAGGAGGTAAAAATGAAAGCAATTATCGTAACAGGTGGTAAACAATATTTAGTATCTGAGGGAACTGAACTTTATGTAGAAAAACTAGATAATGAAGTTAATTCTCAAGTTGTTTTTGATGAAGTTTTATATGTTGATGGTAAAGTAGGTAATCCTTATGTTAAAGGTGCAAAAGTTATTGCAGAGGTTTTAAAACATGGAAAACAAAAGAAGTTAATCGTGTTTAAGTATAAACCTAAGAAGAAGTATAGAAAGACACAAGGACATCGTCAACCTTATACTAAGTTAGTTATTAAGAAAATTGAAGTAAAATAACTATGATTAACGTTACAGTTAAAAGAGATAAGAGTATTAATGAAATAAGGATAGTAGGACATGCTAAATATGATATATATGGGAAAGATATAGTATGTGCTGGAGTATCTAGTGCTCTTATTACTACAGTGAATGCTTGTTTAAGATTTGATGAGGATTCTATTGAGTTTAATGAGGAGAATAATTTCTTTTTGAGAAATATTAAACAAGATGAGATAACAAATATTTTGCTTGAAAATTTGGTAGAAGTTTTTAAAAGCATTCAAGATAAGTATAAAGAAAACATTAAAGTTAAGGAGGAGTTTGAGTGAAATTCATGATTATTGATTTACAATTATTTGCATCACACAAAGGTGTTGGTTCAACTAAGAATGGTAGAGATTCTGCTGGACGTAGATTGGGCGCTAAGGCTAGTGATGGAGAGAAAGTTACTGCTGGAAGCATAATTTATCGTCAAAGAGGAACTAAGATTTATCCAGGTACTAATTGTGGAATGGGTAAAGACCATACTTTATTTGCGCTTATAGATGGTGTTGTGAAGTATGAAAGAAAAGGTAAAGATAAAAAACAAGCAAGCGTTTATGAAGTAGCATAAGTGCTTTTTTCTTGGAGTGATTTTTCTAATTACCTTGTGATATATGTATACTTTTCTTTTTTTTGAGGGAATATACTTGATAAAATTACATAATTATTGTAAACTTGTTATAGAGTAAAAGGGTGTGAGATAGATGATGTTTTATGTATTTAAATTCATGCGTATTTGGGCTATATTTGCACTGATAACTTTGGCTTTTTCTATTCTTTTGATGTTTTGTAGTAATAATATTTTTAAGAAAACAGGAAAAAGAGCAGATTTATCATATTTACCAGTTTATAATTTGTTAATAATGTTAGATGTTTGCCAGATGTTTAGATTATATTTTATTTTGTTATTATTGCCTATTGTAAATGTTTTAGTTATATTTTTAATGTTATATAGGTTAAGTATAGTGTTCCTTACTAAGAAAAGTTTTGCATTTGGACTTATATTTTTGCCAGTTATTTTTTTGCCATTACTAAATTTTAGTAAGAATTTGAGGTTAGCTAATGAACCTAGTGAAGATGAAAAAGATGTGAGTGATAATATGGTAAGTTTATTAACTCAAGAACAATTAAATGATTTGAATAAAGTCAAAGAAGAGCAACCTATAGTAGATAATGTTTTTAAAGCACCTAAACTAGATGTTGCACCTCCTCCAGCATTTAAAGCTAATGTAATTAAATATAAACAAATGGTACTCGATGAAGAAAGACCACAAGTTATTGAAAAAGTTGAGCCAGTTAAAGTAAATGACTTGTATGCTAATAGATTTATAAATACACAAAATAAACAAGAAGAAGATGAAACTATTGAAATAGTTGAGTTATAATTCTTGCTTTTTCTTTGTAAAATAGAAAAGTAATTTAAAATTTTGAATATATTATGAAGGAGTCAATTATTGGTTATCTTTAATTTGATTTTGTTCTAATGTGTGGTATAATTTTAATATAATAGAAAAGGAAGTGTATAAAAATATGAAACAGAGAGTTATTAGTGCGATTGTTGCTCTTATAGTATGTATTCCAATTATTATATATTGTGGAGTGCCGTTCTATATAGGTATTAGTGTAATTGGCTTAGTAGGATTTTATGAGCTTATGAAAGCCAAGGAAGAAAAAAAGAAATATCCATATTTGATAAAAATACTTGGAAGTATATTATTTTTGTTGCTACTTTTTGATGGGATGGATATTATTTCTTATGGTATTTTAGAAAATATAGATGTAAAGATACTTTTAAGTATAGTGTTAATTTTGCCTACAATTTTTACTAGTCATACGAAGAAATATGATATAGAAGATGCCTTTTATTTATTAGGTGGAGTTTTGTTTTTGGGATTGTGTTTTAATAAGCTTTTAGAGGTAAGAATAAGTGGTTTAAATTATTTGTGGTTTCTATTACTTATAACAGTTTTTAGTGATACTTTTGCATATGTTACGGGGATACTTATTGGTAAAAATAAAATGTGTCCTAATGTAAGTCCTAAAAAAACTTGGGAAGGATTCTTAGGTGGGACTATTTTTGGTACCTTTGTGGGAACTGTGTTTTATACTACTGCGTTTGATTATACTGGAAGCATGTTTTCTTTAATTTTGATTGTAGTTATATTAAGTGTATTTGGACAACTTGGTGATTTATTGTTTAGTAGTATAAAAAGACATTTTGGAATAAAAGATTTTGGAAACATTATGCCAGGACATGGTGGAGTTTTGGATAGGCTTGATAGTATTCTTTTAGTGGTACTTGCATATAGTTTTTTGAGTCTTTATATATAGGAGAGTGAAATTATGAATTTTATTATTACATTAATTATCTTAATTTTAATTTTAGGTATTATAGTTTTTATACATGAATTAGGGCACTTTTTAGCAGCAAAGAAAATAGGTGTTTATGTTTATGAATTTTCTGTTGGTATGGGGCCAAAGTTATTTAGTTTTAAAAGGAAAAATGATGAGACTATTTATAGTTTAAGGTTACTGCCACTTGGTGGGTTTACTGCACTTGCTAATGATGAAGTAAACTCTAAAGAATTGAAAAAAGAACAAATATTAGAAAATAAGAGTGCACTTGGAAAGTTTTTTGTGCTAATAATGGGTATTGTTTTTAATTTTGTATTGGCAATTGTATTCTTGTTTATAAATGGTCTTATATATGGCAGTCCAGTTACTGATCCTTATGTGGGTGAGGTGGTGGAAGATAGTCCTGCTTACAATGCTGGATTAGAAAGTGGAGATTTAATCTTAAAAGTAGATGGACATCATGTGGCGAGTTTTGACGATATTTTATTAGAAACTAGATTTGTTAAAGGCGAAAAGGAAAGCTTTGTGTTTACTGTTTCAAGAAATGATAAAGAATTAGATATTAGAATCAGTCCTAATTATGTTGAAGATGAAGATGGAGAAAAAAGTCCTAGTTTTGGATTTACTGAGTCTGGTAGAAGAAAAACTGGTTTTGTAAATGCAGTTAAATATGGTTTTAGTGCAACTTGGAAGAGTACTTTTGGAGCTTTTAATGTTTTAGGTAAATTAATTACTGGTAAGGTTGGTGCGAGTAATTTAAGCGGGCCTATTGGAGTATTTACTGTAGTTGATAATGTGAAGTCTGGAGGTTTTGAGGTATTAATATATTTGACAGCTTATTTAAGTATAAATGTGGCAGTAATTAATTTGATTCCTGTACCAGTGTTTGATGGTGGTAGAATATTACTTTTATTAGTAGAAAAGATAACTAAAAAGAAAGTTAATGCTAAGGTTGAGACTATTATTAATAATGTAGGCGCAATTTTATTAATACTTTTAATGCTTTATGTAACACTAAATGATATATTTAAGTTGTTCTAGAGGTGGATATGGTAATATTTATTAGTTTGGTAATACTTTTGGGAGTATTATCTCTTTTATACTTTTTAGTAATGCTTAGACTTAAAAATAGGATTTATAATACTTTAATAAATAAAATGAGTGAGTATAAAGAAAATGGCAGAGTGGTTTTCTGTTATGTGGACGATGAATTTGGATTTAAGAATGATGTATATAGATATATTGAAGTAAGTGGTGATATGTTTATAGTTAGAGGTAAAAAGTATAATATTAGCGAAGTAAAAGATATAATGTATAAATTAGATAATTTTAATTTTAAATTAAGAGATAGTGTTTATATAAAGATAATGTTTGATGTTATAAGCGATATTTATAAAATTGATTCTTTATATATTAGAACAGATTATGTAATTTCTTTTGTACTAATGTTAGATTTAATTAAAAAAAATGTCGATGTTGTCAATAAAGAACAAGTTAAGGAATTACTTAAGATTAAGCAGGATAAAACTATAAAATTATAGAGTGGCGAACAAAATTTGCGGTTGTAATTTGCCTACAATAGATATTATAATTAATTTATAATAAGGAGTAGGTAGATGAATAGTTTTAGTAGAAATAAAAAAATTGTCGAAATATGTAAGAATTATTATAAGATAGTTAATTCACTTTTATATGAAGGAGATAAAATCACTTCTAATATTATTAGAATATATGAAGATTATATATTTAGTTTAGAGATTATAACTAAAAGAGAAATAGAGAAGTTACAAATAGTAGATAAGATTATGCTTAAGTTTGTGACTGATAGTAAATTTAAGAAGGAGATGTGTGAATATTTTTCAAATCTGAAAGTATCAAAAGCTGTTAATAATTTAGTGGAATATGTTATGAATAAGATGATAGCTTTTGCTGAAGATTATAAAGATTTTTATACAAGAAATATATATATACCTAGGTGGATTTAACGCCTGGTTTTTTCTTTGATTTAATAAAAAACTTTAGAGAGGCAAAAGAATGTAAAAATACGATTCGAACAAAATTAAATACTTTTCTTGACTTTAGTAACTTTTTGTGGTACAATTATGACAGTTAGTAATTAATAGGGGGATTTATGGAAGAATTAAGTGTATATATTGAAAAGATAAAATATTATGAAGCATTGGCACAGAGTACTACGAGTGTTATTGAATATGATAATGCTAGAGATAGTTTAGCATATTATAGGAATCTTAAAATTCAATTGGAAAGAAGATTATTTCAATTAAGAAGTTGGGAAAATTATTTGAGCGCAATTGAAAAAGTTAAAATGGTAGAATTAGGTGGAGATTCTGATGATTATGTATTAATCAATGAGGAAAAAACAGCTATGGCAATTTGGGATAAAGGAGAAACAAGAATATTTAGAAAATAACTTTGTAATTTTGATAGTTTAGATAATAAAGTTTTAATTAATTTAAGAGCAGGTAGATTATAAAAGTCTATCTGTTTTATATTTAAATAATTAATAAGTGATATGTTTCCTTACTAAAGAAAAGCTGTCTTTATGAGTGATATTAATCCAATTAGAAATCAAAAAATATTTGTTATCTCAACATTTATGTGTTATTATAATTAATGATTTAAGAAAATGTGAATTTTGATGGCTAGGATTGAGAGTTAGAAAACTTATATGTAGTTTCTAAATGGAAGGAGAAACTACATATAACTGAATTACATGTGCATTCAAAACATTAGAAGAAAGAGATGATTATTATGGAAGCTTATCAAGCACAAAAGAATGAAAGTAAAATAGAAAGAGAAGATAAAATAATCACTATAAGAACTGATGATGTGTTAGAGACTAGTTACTTATACATATATAAAGATAAATATAGAAAACCTACATTAAAAACTATGAGAGATTATAGACGCAAAACTGAACGTCAAAAAATACAAAAACAAGTAAAATTAATACTACTTTATTTTGATAACTGGCCTTATATAGTATCTAATAATAACCTTAGTGAGTACGATCAACACGAACTTATTCGTGCTATATATGAATGTATAAAGCTAGAGATTGCATTTAACCCTAAAAGAACAAGTCAGATATTGAACTATATTTGTATGTACCATTTTAAAACTAAAGAATTTATAGAATTAATCGAAAATGATATAAATGAAATCAATGGTTTATCTTTTGCTAATATTGAATTTATTAGACTATTAAAAGAGAATATAAAGTCAAGTAATAGTCTTCTTAACTCAAGTGTAATACTAAGTATAATTATGTGTAGTGATTTTAATTTAATAAAAAGAGGAAACTTAGAAATACTTGAGTCTTATAAACAAAGATTAAATTATGAAATTATAAGGTCAAATGAAGAGGCAAATAAGATTGTTAAGTTAAAGTTAAATCTTAAAAGTATCATGAAGAAAACTAATATTCTAGAAACAAAGAAAAAAATATGTTCAGGATTATTAGCGCTTACTCTTCTTGCTAGTAGTGGTGCTTTAGCTTCTAAAATAATAGCCAGTGAAAAATCTACATACGCAATAGAAACTCAGATATTTACTTCGCTAGGAAAAGAGTCTAATGAAATCAATTATTCTTCCATAGAGCCTATTATTTTAAAGACACTAGAAATTTATAATGAGGCATATATGGAAAATGGAGAGTTATATAGAACTATAGATACGTATGACTTAACTGGGACTACATCTACTTCTAATGAAGAGTACTACTCTTTAGATTTAACAAGTTTACCAATTCTAGAAACTAAAACAATCCCTTTAGAAGATGATGATATCCCTAATTCGTATAAAGCTATTTCTGAATTAAAAGTGAGAAAAAGAAGTTTAGGAGAAATTGGCTTTGTAAGCTTTCTATCATTTTGTGTATTAGAAACAATAGTTTTCTATGGTCCTTTTATTTTAGGAAAAATATATATTGATAATAAAAACAATAAATTAGGAGTTTTTTATAGTGAATATCAAGAATTAATGCAAAGACTAGTACTTAATATAAATACATGCAAGGAATTTTTAGAAAAGAATACTCAAACTTTAAATAGACTACTAGTGTTATGTGAAGAAATAATACATTCATGTGACATAAGTGAATTATCATTTGAAGACAAAAGTACTATAAATGCATATGAGGACATAAGAAAAAGATGTTTGGAAATTCAAAGTATTTTGAATGATGAAGAATTAGATAAATATGTGAAAAAATACATGAAAAAGTAGGGAGAAATAAATTATGTTAGAAGAAATGTTAGATACAATAGATTATCCTTTTAAAAATGATATAGAGCAATTTAAAATAAATATAAGTAAATTAAGAAATAAATTAGAATCTTCTTATAAAATAATAGGTTCAAGTTTATTAAAAGAATTGGAAAGTAGAATCGGTTCTTTAGAGAAGAAAATAAATTCACCATTAAATAAGAATATAGTAACTGAAATACGTTTAGAGTTGTCTTTATTAGATAAAAAAATAGATGAATTAAATGCTTATTTTACTATGATAAATAAAGTTAAGTATATTAGTGAATCTCTAGAGACAATTACAAAAGAAAATTTATTAGAATGGGTTGGAATGATGACTGAGTTGATTGATGAGTTAAATAGAAATGAATTGTTTCATCTTAACAGCCAAAGTAAAAAAGTAGAGATGACTTATAAAGTCGCATATAATTTAATCAAAAAAGAAATTCTGATTAATCATAGTAGTTTATTATTAAGTGCTATAAAGGATGATGAAATAAGTAGTAGTTATATATGTAGATTAATATTTAGTGAAATAAAAGAAATATTTGATATGACTTGTGCTAATCCAAAAGCGATTAAAAACTTAGAAACAGTATTGTCTAAAATAACTTCTAATGAAATTGCTAGAGTACTTGATAATGAAGTAATTAAATCTATTCTTTTAGTAACTGATTATGAAGAACTAAAAGATTCCTTTCTTAAAGAATTTATGGGAGAAAGGGGACAGTTAGAAGTTGAACTTTTAAAAGAGAAGTCAACGATTGATGATGATATATCAACTGCTATAGAGGAAAAGAAGAATAAAATATTGGAACTTAAAAAGAAAACTAAAAGCATTATAAGTCCAACCATTTTATTATTAATGGTTATAAGTGCAATTGCTTCTGGAGTTGTGAGCTTAAATAACATAGATAAAAATAAAACAAAATATAATACTGAGACATTAATATATGTGGACACATCTGACGAAATAATAAGGACTACAGATGTCGAAACTAAGTTAACAGATGCACTTCACACAGAATATAATCTTAACGGTGAACCATTTGAATTTGAGACAAAGAGAACACTTGAAATTTGTGGTGAAACATACTTTGATGAAAACTGGCATCCTTTATATACTTATACACTTTATGATGTTAATGATTACTTGTTTGAAGATTATTCTAATTACGAAAAAATAGATGAAAGTGATTTACAGGATAAAATAATTGAAAGTGGAATAAAAAAAGGAGAACCATTATTTCGTTCAAAAGTAGAAATTAAAACTCAAGATACTCGTAACAAAATACTTGATGAAGATACTATTAAAAGTAGAAAATTTTCAATTGCTCTATTGGGCTTTAATGTAATATTAAATTTTCCAGTTCAAACTTACTACCTATTTTCAAACCTTAAGAAAAGATTTAAATTAAAAAGTTTAATTAAGAAAAATACTCCTAAAATTGAAAGCTTAATAAATAGATGTAATGATAATAAACTAAGAATTTCATATTTAAAAGAGCTTTCTAATCAACTTAAGGCACTGTCTCAAGTAGAATCATTCACTAGTGAAGAAATGGCTTTATTAGATGTCAGTGAGATAGAAAGTGAAAACAACAGGCTAATAAAGAAATTACATGAAGATATTGTCATTGACTAATATGTTAAAAATAAATATAATAATAGACATTTATAAAGGAAGTGTTGCAAGATGGAATTATTCGCATTAGAGCCTAAACAAATTCAAAGATATGATGCTAATATTTCTTTAAAAGATAAGCTATTTAAAGGAGAAGATTGGCATCTAAAAGTTTACGAAAATAAAAGTAAAATGCCAGAATTATATAGCACTATATTAGGGCCTGTAAGGGACGAAAAATCTTTATCAAAGTATATACAAAAATTAGAAGAACTAATTGATAAGTGGAATTCTATAACTAAACAGTATAGTGATTTTATAAAAGAAGAACTCTTAAAATCTATATACTACTATATAAAATTAGAACTATGCTTTAGTGAAAATAATCAAAGTAAGCTCTTAAAAAAGATTAAAGAAAGTAAATTTGAAGAGTATACTTTTAGCATGCTAGTAAAAGAAGATTTAAATACAATAAAGTTATATACTTTTATAGAACCTGAGATGTTAAAGTATTTAGAACGTACTGTTATGCTTAGTACAGATATTTTAGATGATAATTTGATAAGAAGTATAATTATGTGTATGGATTATGATTTAATTAGAAAGGGAAGTAAAAGTTTGCTAGAAAGTAAACTATCTACTATAGAAATATCGGATTATCATAATTCTAACTATAATGTAAGAAATAAAAGAGCAACTCATAAAACTTATTCGCATTGGAAAAGAAAGGATTCATTAAAAACATCTCTTTTTACTTCTTTGCTAGCTCTTGCAGTAGGTGTTGGTGTATTTGTAGATGGTAAAATTGTTTCAAGCATAAAAGAAGTAGCGACAATAAAGACTTATAAAACTAAAATAGAAACGTTTACATCTTTAGGTGGTTATACTGAAGAAGAAAAGTATTTTCCTAGATATGATAAACAGTCTTCTATATTAAAAGTGTATAGTGAAGCAACTCAAAGCGAAGAAGGTTTAGTGAGAACAGTAGACTATTATCAAATTTCAGATTTTGATACAACTGATGAATTAGAGAAATATTATACCTTAGATTTAAGTTTACTATCACCTTATTATACTGAAACAGTAAAAGTTACAGAAAATGGACAAAGTTATATAGAAATAGAAAGAACCACTCAAGACTTAACTGAATCAGTAGATGAGGTAGATTATGACGGCTATATAGGAATGTCAATACTTATATGTTTAATGACAGCGCTTATGCTACTTTTGCCAGGCGTTCCAGAAACTCTTAAATTAATAGATACCTTTAGAAACTATTTAATTGATAAAGAACTGTGTAAAAAATCAAAAAAACATTTATCTAATGCTTTAATACAAGCACAACTTTTACTAGAGCAAAATGGACTTACTTTAGATGAAGCACTTAGAAGATGTGATGAAATAATAGGCTCTGATAGTCTTGATGAGCTTAGTGATGAATATAAGCAAATAATAGAAAGATACAAAGAAATAAGAAAAACACATACTGACTTAGAATCGTTATTAAAAGAAAAAGGCTTAAAAAGATTATTAAGAAAAAGAAAGTAGGAGTGTATATGGAATATGCTAAGGAATTAGTTAATGAAGAAAAAAAGCAAGAAAGAAGAAACGAAAGGTTATCTATACAAAATGGTTGTTCTGCACTTAGGAATTACTATCCCTCTCCTGCACATTTTTCTTTGTTTTGGAATTTAACAGTATTTAAAGAAATATCAAAAAGACCAAAACTAACAAATGATTATCAGTGTTATAAAAGTAGTTTAGCTGTAGATGATGTAGAAGCACATATAAAATTTATTTTAATATTTATAGAAAATTATCAAAGATTAATAAAAGTAAATGGAATGGATGAGTTTTTACAAGGTGAATTTCTTAAAGTAGTGTATGACTATATTAAAATAGAATTTGCTTATAATGGAACATCTAGTAGAATATTAAACTATATAATAGAGAACAATTTTAATAAAGAAGTATTTATAAGTATGGTAAGAGATGATATTGAAGAAATCAATAAATCTTCTTTTGTAGATATTGAATTTTTAAAATATCTTCATATGTCTATTAAAGTACATGATTTACTATCACCACAAGTAATAAGAAATATAGTAATGTGTGCAGATTATGAATTAATAAAAGAAGCTAGTAAAAATACACTTGAGCATAATAAAGCTAACGTGTCTACAAATTTGAGTAGAATCCGAATAAGATTAAGAAATGAAATTGCTTATAAGAAAGAGGGAATAAAAGATAAGAGAAAGATAGTAAATCAATTGCTTTTTAAAAGAACTATAGTATCATTTGCATTAATTGCAACTATAGCAGGAATAACTTTTGGTGCTAAAAGCATGGTAGATGATTTTGTAGAAACTAATGTACCGCCTAAGTTTAAAACAACATACACTACTTATTCTAATGTGGCAAGTCCAAGTGTAGAGGAAATATATTCTGAAGTGATAAGAGATAATAATGCAACCTTAAAAATATATAGTGAAGCATATTTAGAAAATGGTATTCTCTATAGGGATATAAAAATGTATGACGTAGAAGGATTTACAGACACTAGTGTTTTGGATAAATATTTTAGTTATGATTTTAGTATTATAAAACCAATATATATAGATAATAAAGTAAAAGTAAAAGAAAATGAAATGACAGAAGAATATAGGGAGTTAACTATAGTTACTCAAGATAAGGAAGATGTGATTCATAGTATGAGTACATTAGACTACATAGTTTTTTTTATGTTAACCATGAGTTTTTTAGGATGTGTACCTGTTACTACGGAAGCAATTTTTATTAAAAAGTCTAATAAAATATATAAAAAGAAAAATGAAGATTATGAATTACTTGTAGAAGAAGCAAGACAAAAAGTTCAAGAGTTAAACGGAGATATTGATAAAATAGGTAAATTCTTAAAAGAGTCTATAACATTATGTGATGAAATGATTGGGAAAGAAGATTTGGAAGAATTAACAGAAGAAGAAAAAGAATTAATTAAACAATATGAAAGCATTAGAAAAGATTATAGTGAATTGTTAGATGAAATTACAACAGATGAAATAAATATATATATAAAGAAATATGAAAAGAAACATAGGTGATATAAATGAATGCTTATCAAGAAATGCCAAAAGAAAAAAATGATAGAAGAGATGAAGTAAAGACACTGTTAACTAATTTAAGAAATTATCATATGCGATTAGTTGTTTATAGAAATATATATAAAAGACCAGAGTTAGATTCAAATGAGCTTAGTGAAAAAGTAGAGTTTATAAAACACTTTATAGCAAATTGGGAAAGTTTAATAGTCAAAAATAACATGGATGAATTTCTTCAAAATGAATTTTTAAAAGTTGTTTATGATACTATAAAACTAGAATTAATAACAAACATTTATAATAGTGAACTATTAGAATTTATTATAAATCATGACTTTAAACTTAGAATGTTTAGAAATATGATAAAAGAAGATATAACTGAAATAAAATCTAGTACATTTGCAAATTTAGAGCTTATTAACTACTTAACTAGAGCATTAGAAGTAAAAGATATTTTATCTAATGAAGTTATAAGAATTATTATAATGTGTAATGATTATGAAAAGATTAGAGAAGGTAATAGTAAATACTTGGACAATCAAAACAAAAAATTAAATAGTGAATTATCTAATGTAAAAACAAGAGTTAAACGTGAAATCACACATATAAAAGACAACATTAGAGAATTAAGAAAAAAGCTAATTAAACAACTGATAAAGAGAACTATAGTACCATCAATTTTGGCTTTTATTATTTTGTTAGGTGGAGTTGGAATAAAATATGCTATAGATAATATGGTTCAAGATAATGCTGTAGAAAAATTTAATACAACTTATACAACTTACTCTAGTATAGGAAGTAAAGAAGAAGAAACTAAATATGAAGAAGTACTATTAGAAGACTCGGTTATAATGACAATTTATAATAAGCCATATTTAGTGGATGGAAGCCTATTTAGAACTGTAAAAACATATGAAATAGATGGATTTGACGAAGCTTCTCTTGAAGAATATTTTAGTATTGACTTTAGTAATATACCTATAAAACCATTAAAAGAAGAAACTATAGAATTAACTAGTAGTGACTCTCTAGAAGAATATAGGGAAGTAACTCTAATTGCTCAAGATAAAGAAGATTTAGAAAAAACAATAAAAGAACTTAAATTATCAGATTATGCGTTTGGGATAGGAGGTGCTTTATTTGTACCTACTATATTGTCTATTCTTTTATCTATAAAAACTTGCTCGTTTAATACTAAAGAAATAAATAAAACAAAAGAACAGCTAGAAAAAGAAATAGAAATTTGGAAGAGAGAATTAAATAAATTAATTAAAGACTTAGAAAGTATGTATCCAAAAATATTTGAATCTTCTAAGATATGTGAAGAAATAGTTGGTTATGAGGACTTTAGTGAGCTAAAAGAAAAATATAAACAAGTAATAGAAGAAAGTAATAGAATAAATGAAGAACAAGCCTTTTTATTAGCAGATTTAGAAAGTGAAATTGCCAATAAATTAATTAAAAAATATAAAAGAAAGTGATATAAATGGAACAAGCACTAGTGGGAGAACAAATAATTTATTTAAAAACTAACTTTAAAAGTAAGGAATTTTATGACAATGGATTATGGAAACTAACTATAAACATAGAAAAAAGAGGCAAATCAAAGTTGGAGAATCCCCAAACAAACAACTTAGAATTGTATGTAAATTTTCTAAGTGCTTGCATTAATCACTTTCAAGAAATATGTGAGTTAAATAATACTACTAACAGAAATACTAGTAAAATACATAGTACTATAATAAAGAACTATCTTCAAAATATAGAGAAATTACTACATATTATGATATAATATGTAGTAAGTATGAAGAATTAAGTAAGTCATTTGCTCAAGATGAAATACATAAACTAATCAAAAAATATGAAAGAAAGTAGGGAGATACAGATGGAAAACTATCAAGAATTATTAGAAACTGAACAAAAAAGTAAAATTGATATTATTAAATTGAAGGAAAGAATAGATGGACTTGGTTGGAGCATCAAAGTATTATATAATGATTCGTTAGTACTATTAAATGACAGTGGTTATGGAGAAAATGTAGGTAATTTTGATTTATATATTCACGCTGTTAAGTGGTTAACAATGAATATAAATCGTGGTGCTTATACTTTAGATGAAAAAGAGATTATTAAAAGAATTATATATCATTACTTAAAATTAGAAGTTTTATATAAAAAGAATGAAAGTAGTCAAATTATAGATAGTATAAGATTAGATAATGAACTCTTAGAATATACGGAGAACAACATAAAGAAAGAAATCAGAGATATTGTTTCATCTTCATTTGGAAATCCTACATTAATAACTCATTTAGAAAGGGTATTAAAAGTACAAAATGCTTTGTTAGATGAAGAAGTTATAAGAAGTATAGTTAGATGTAATAATCCTTCATTAGTAAGAAATATTAATAAAGAATTGATAACTAGTAGTAAAGAAAGAATCAAGTCTGAATTATCAAAGTTAAAAGAAAAATTTTCTAAGCTTGCAGATTATTATGTAAATTTTAAGAGTGGTGTATGGAACTTGAGATTTAAAAAAGGTTCTTTAATTTTCAGCACAGTATGGCTTTTATTAATTACAGAAGTCTTCATTACTGCTGGTGTAAAAATACCTAGTATTTTAAAGAATGGTGGGGCTAGGGATTATAAAGCGACTATAGAAAGTGTTTCATCACTAGGTGAAAAAGAGAATACTAATGAATACTTAGCAAGTGATACACCATCTAGAATACTTGAAGTATATAGTGAAACATATGAGAGTGATGGTCTATACTATAAAGATATAGATACATATGATTTTTCTGGCTTTGAAACAACTAGTGACTTAGAAAAATATTTTAGTGTAGATTTAGAATTTTTAGGCTTAGAACCTATTAGTACTGATACAGTTCAAGTTGAAAAGGATTTTTCAATAGATGAATATAAAGTTATAAAAAATATTACTTTAGATTTTAATGATAAGAGAATGGCTAATAAAACTTTTGATAAAGTGATGAGAGTGGCTTTAGGAACATTTGGCTATGTACTATTAATAGGCATTGCAGGTGGAATTCCTGGCATGCCATTACAACAACTTGTTAATGTGTTAAAAAAATCAGATGAATTAAAGAGTGAAAAATCTAATTTTGAAGAACAAAAAGCTATATATTTAGAAGTCATCAAAGAAATTGAACAGTGCTTAAAATCTAATAACATTGAATTAGGAGATATTCATACATTATATGAGGAAATACAAACAATGGCAATGATTGATGGTTTAACTCCAGAAGAAATTAATTTAATTAAAGAATATGAAGAATTAAAAGGAGAAACAGAGATTATATCGTCCTCAAGTTCCTATAAAAAGTTAAAAAAACTACTTGGCAAAAACTTGTGAATTATTCGTTAAAATATGATAAAATATCATATAGAGAGTAGGTGTTTTTATGAAATGTACATTAATGAACAAAAATACTGAGATATTATCAGCTGAATATAACCCAGTTTCGAAATTCTTTGACATTATATACGAAGTAAAAAATATTGATTATGCACCTTATATTTTAAAAAAATTCTATGAAGAAGGTGACTTTAATAATAATTCGTTTAGAACAAATCTAAGTGACTGGTTTAGAGGGAGAGGTATACCTTCTTGGAGAGATAAGTTAGATTTGCTTTTACATAGACTTAATATTTATACGCCAGATGAACTTTTAGATAAAGCATTTGGACTTTCTTTGTCTGACCAATATTGGATAAAGCCATTTGATAGTGATATCTCTTATGATGATATTAACTTCTTTGATCATGATTTTGATTATTCTGAGTTCTTAAGTGCTTCACTTTCGTTAAATAGTGAGAAAATTCAAAAAGAGGCATCATTAAAAACACCTAACAATACTACAGATGGAATGCTGAGAAAAGCATGGATAATTGAAGATGATGTAAGATATTTACTAAAAGGTGTATATAGAAATGAAATACTTCAACCATTTAATGAAGTTCTTGCAACAGAAATCTGCAAGCGTCTAGATTTTAATCATGTACCTTATACTTTAGATATATATAAAGATACAGTAGTATCAAAATGTCCTTGCTTCATAAATAAAGACACAGAACTTATAACAGCTCAACAAATTAGAAATGATATGAATAGGCATGATAATAAAGAAGATTATGAAGAATATATAAAAAAACTAGAGAGTAATGGAATAGAAAATGCTAGAGTTAAATTAGAAAATATGTATATTCTGGACTTTCTAATTATGAATGAAGATAGACACTTAAATAACTTTGGAATAATAAGAGATGTTAACACGCTAAAATGGCTTGATTTAACGCCTATCTTTGATAATGGAATGGCTCTTAATATTCCTTATTATGATGAAGAAGAAGTGATTATTTCTGGTAATGGTAGATTATTCTACGAAGTGAAGCCATTTGATGAAATTATTAAAATTGTTAAAGATATTACAAGAATAGATGTAACGAAGTTAGATGGCATTCCTGAATATTTTGATAAGTTACTACATGAATATCAACATCTTACACATATAAGTGACTCTAGAATTAATAAATTATGTATTTTATTAGAAAGACAAATAAATAAATTACAAGTAATAATAGAAAAGGCTAAGAGTTAGTCTATGTGATATAATATGAATAACAAGAGGGAGTTTTTGAAGTAGAACAAAAGATAAATTTATGCTATAATCTATTTGTGATGAATATGAAAATAAAGATTTTAGGAACAAGTTATGATGATTTCAGCTTGATAATTAATGAACACATAATAGTTAATTTAGGAAAGGAATGTGTCAATAAACTACTTAAAGATGGTTATGACTTAACTAAAATAGATACAGTAATATTTACTAATATGAAGCAATTTTCAATTTTGGATTATCCAATCTTTTTAGTTAGTTTAGATAAGCTAGGAGTAAGACATAGGATAAATGTATATATACCTAAAAATGAAAAACAAAAATTGAGTGATTATCTCCACAACGTTTATGATACATACTTTGATGCTTATATAGAAGAATATTTTGTTTTTACTGAAATATATGATAAGTTACTTATAAATGATTCTACTGATACATATAAATTCTTACAAACTAGTACTACTAATTATGGGGTTATAATAAACGATAAATTAGGATTTACTGGCTTTGCAGATATTTCAAATAGTGTTAAAGAAATTTATAAGAAAAGTGACTTAATTATAGTAGACTGTTCTTTACATGAGGGAAATACTGAACATATGGGTTTAGATGATTTAGTAGTATTAACTAGTGAATTTCCTGGAGTTAAAGTTATTCCAATCTTTATAAATGATGAAATTATAGAAGAATTAAAAAAGTTAAATATAAATAATGTAATAATAATTAAAAATTCATATACATTATACTTGAATTAATAAAAGTGAGTCAAAAGGCTCACTTATTTTCTATATTGCAAGTATAAATAAATATATTTTTTATCATAATATAATTAGATGACAAGAATTTATAAAATTAATTTTTTATTACTACCTTTTCATCGGTATTAGTTTTTGTATTCCATTCTACAATACTTTTTTCATGAGGTTTAGTTTCATCGGTTAAACCTATTATATAGTCTATACTAGTATTAAAATAATTTGCAAAAGTATGTAGTAATTGAATATTTAAAGATCGTGATTTATTCTCATATTGAATATAAGTCCTTAAAGGCATCACTAAATCTAATGCTATATCTTTTTGAGTTTTATAAACATTACTTCTAAGGTGTTTTAATCTATTATAATTACCTATACAATTTAAATTGTTTTGTTTGTAATTGAGTCTGTTATCAGTTCTATACAAAATATAATCTACACTTTTATTATAAAACTTAGAAATTTTTCTTAAGTTGTCATTAGAAATATTATAACGCTCTGTTTCATATTGAGAATATATTTCTCTTGAAATATTAAGAATAAGACTTATATCTTTTTGTTTTAAATCATTGTCTTCTCTTAATTCTTTAAGTCTGTTTATGATACCACCATTAATATTATTATATATCTTAAAAGTAGAGATTGAAAAACGGTGGCAATTGAGTTATAATGTTGATGTAAGGGTAGTAAGAAAGGGTGAGTAAGTGAAAAAGAAATTTTTGTTAGGAATGCTTGGAACAGCATTACTACTCTTAACGGTAGGAGTGACATATTCTTATTTTACAGGAATGGTCACAGGAGAAGGTAAAAAATTAACAGTCACATCTACAGAGCTTAAAATATTGTTTGTAGATGATAGTAGTTTGGCTGATAGTGAAATAATACCAGGCTGGAGTGAAAGTAAGTCATTTTCAGTTAAGAATGAAAGTAAAGAAGATTTTAATTATAATATAGTATTTGAGAACTTAGTAAATACATTTGTAACAGAAGGTTTTTTACAGTATAAGATAACAAGTACTAGTGGATATAATATGGAAGGATATTTAGATATACCAAAAAGTAGTAGTCCACAAGATGTAGTGCTTGCTTATGATATAGATATAGAAGTGGGTGCTACACATGAGTATACTATAGAGTTTGTTTATCATAATAGTGATACTGTTGACCAAAGTGAAGATATGGGTAAGATATTTGAAGGAAATCTAGCAATTACTGAAGGAACAGTAAATCCAGATATAAAGTATACAGTTATAATGAATAGTGAAAATGGAAGTATAACACCAACAAGTGCAGAATCAATAAAGAAAGGTAGTTTAGAATTTAATGTGACACCAAATACTGGATATGATGTAACAAGTATGAGTGTATCATGTAGTCCAGTGGCTAATACAACTATAGTAGATAATTTAATAAGAGTAAATGATATAAGACAAGATCATGAGTGTACAGTAAGTTTTGATAAGACAAGATATACAGTAGATATAGAAGTAATAAATGGAAGTAGTGATGCATTAAATAAAGTTATTGAGTATGGAGGAAGTGGAAGTACTACTATAACGCCTAATTATGGTTATACATTAGAAGGAGCTAGTGTGACAGGAACAGGATGTAGTATAAGTGGTGATACACTTACTATATCAAATGTAACAAGTAATGGAAAATGTACAGTAACATTAGCAAAAGCAAAATATCAAGTGGAACTTGTAGGAACAGGAATAGGAACAAGTAATAGTCCACAAGAAGTAGAATATGAAGGAACAGCAATAATAAACTTTACATTAGTAGATGGATATGAGTTAGGAAATTCATCAATAAATTGTGATAATGAAGCAGTTCCAAGTATAAGTGGAAGTGTATTAACAGTAAGTAATGTAACAGCTAATACAACATGTACATTAAGTCCAGTACTAAAAAGTTATGATGTAACACTAAAAGTAACAGGAGGAACACCAACAAGTGAAGTAAAAACAGTAAGTCATGGAGGAAGTACAACATTTAGTATAAGTGCAAGTACAGGATACAATTTAACAAGTCCAACAATAAGTTGTACAGGAAGTGCAGGAAAGAGTATAAGTGGAAGTACAGTAACGATAAGTAATGTAACAGCAAGTCAAACATGTACAGTAACATTAAAGAAAAAGACATATACAGTAAGTGTAAGTAGTAATAATACATCATATGGAACAGTGAGTCCAACAAGCAGTACAGTAAGTCATGGAGATAATTTAAAGATAACATTAACAGAAAAAGGTGGAGCTAAGTATAAGAGTGATGATTGTGGAGGAACAGTAAGTGGAAATATATTAACAATATCAAATATAACAGAAAGTAAGAGTTGTACAGTAACGTTTGCTATAGAAACAATTTCTCTCGCAGATGCAATACTTAGAGATAATGTTAATCAAGGGGATAGAACAGACTTTAGTGTTAAGTTGGATAGTGATACTACTGGTAAAGTCTTTTCTACAACGAAAACCTCTAATAGCAATAAGGTATATTACTATGCAGGCAATACAACTAATAATTGGGTTAAATTTGCAAATTTATATTGGCGTATAATAAGAACAGATGAAAATGGAGGTGTGAGGCTTTTATATGTGGGAGAATCTCCTAATACAACACAAGGATTTATTGACAATACTAATTATCAATTTAACTCAGAATCTTCTACAGCATATGTAGGCTTTATGTATGGTTCATATGGGGATTTGGCTAATAACAGGAAGAATGAAAACAACTCAATTGCGAAAAAAAAGTTGGATGCTTGGTACTTAAATAATATATTTAATAAGAATGATGGTAAAATCTCTTATAAATATTATCTTAGTAATGATGCAGAATTTTGTAACGATAGAGCTGGAGAAGGATACTTAAAAGATGGACTGATGTATTATGCAGGCTATAAAAGATTAGTAGATGCAAAAGCTCCTACTTATAAATGTGGTGGTAATACAAGTGGTGGATATTATTCTGACTACAGCGCAAATGATAGATTTTCAGCAAAAAATTTCTTAGTACATTCAATTGGATTAATAACAGCAGATGAAATAGCTTTAGCAGGTGGAGTATATAACGTTGACAGCAATAACGTTTGGTATAATCTAAACGCTAAAGGTGAGAGTGTTACAGGAAATAATTCGTGGTGGACAATGACGCCGTTTAGAACAGATGGTTATGGAGCTCCTAGAAATTATGTTATTTCTAATACAGGAAAATTAGGATACGAATATAACTTTAGCGAACATGCAATTAGACCAGTTATAACTTTAAATTCCGAAGTCCTAACTTTTAAAGGTAATGGCACTAGTGAGGCTCCATATGAAGTGCTTTATGAAAAAGAAGTAAGTTCTACATTAGCAAATACAATAAAGACAGTATATCCACCAAAAAATGGAAGAACAGATTTTACAAAGATAGATAATGACGTGCCTAATTTATATACAGATACAGACGACCAAGGAACAACATATTACTTTAGTGGGAATGGAAGTGGCATGAATAACTGGGTAAGTTTTGCAGGGGCAAAATGGAGAATAATTCGTATCAATGGAAATGGAAGTGTAAGACTACTATATGCGGGAAGCGGAAGTACAGATGGATATATAGGAAGTTCACAAGCATATAACACATCAAAAGACCATCCAGCATACGTAGGATGGAAGTATACAGTAGGAAATGAACTAGCAATAAATAGAAAAAATGGAACAGTAAGTAATGCATATAGTACAGTGGAAAGTTGGTATACAACTAATATAACAAATGCCGGATTAACAAATTATGTAGATACAGAAGCAATATATTGTAATGATAGAAGTCTGTCCGAAGGGGAGTTATATAGTATAAGTAGTGCATTCAATTATGCGGTAAGAGATAGATTAGAATTTGAAAAAGCACCAGCGTTTAAGTGCAGTGATATAAACGACAGATTCTACAGTTTTGGTCTTATGACAGCAGATGAATTAGTGTTCGCGGGTGGAGTTGTTGCTGTGAATAATCCGTCAGCTTATTATTACTTAAATGCAAGCGGAGGATCTTCAACAGGAAGTAATAGCTGGTGGACAATGAGCCCGTCTTTATTTAATGGGAGAAGTAGTCAGATATTTGACGTAGGTGGTTCGGGGCATCCTGGATTTTTGGGAGGTGGCGGTACTGTCAATCTCGTTGGCGTCGTTCGTCCAGTAGTGTCTCTTAAATCTAGTGTGCTAGTAACTGGAGGAAGTGGAACAGGAAGCGATCCTTATACGCTCACCTTATAACCGGACAGTTTTGATAAAATGCCCATAAACAAAAGAAAAAAAGACGTAAATCTTCGTCCGGTAAGTACTCATTTGTTAAAAATATGTAGTTTATTACATACAAAAACAGATTTTATAAGAAATTATAAAATTTAATAAAGATTATATATCATAAAGAATAAAATCAAGAGGTAACCGAATATAATATTCAGAGTTAGTAGCAAGATTGAATAATAAAAGACCAGTATTAAATAAAGAAACTATTCTAATCTTAGAATTATTAGAAGTGGTATGAGTAGTAAAAGTTACACCCTTATATATATTAGAATTTTTACTATAGTAAGCACCAATAATAGTTAAAAGTAAAGTATCAATACAAACTAGAGTATACATAGAAGTGAAGTATTCCAAAGAAGCATTAACAGTACATTCAACGTGAAAACCATTAGACTTTTGATTTTTGAAAACACATTCTATAGCACCAAAACGATAACCATAATCTTCAATGGCACGTTTAGTATCACCATTAGTAACAATAATCCAAGGTTCATTAACGTTATTGTATTTAGAAATAACAATATTAGTCTTATATTGTTCATCATAAAGAAGAATATCATTAAAAGAAATAGAATGTCTAGCATAAGACTTTAAATCAGATAAAAACTCCAAACATTATGACCTTCTTTCTTATCATAAATGAAAACTTTGATATTCTTCTTAAGTCTAATACAGTAAGTATTACCTAAATCATTGATGTGTCTAAGTAAGTTAGAAGAATTAAACCATCTATCAGCTAAAAACACTAGATCAAAGTCGTTGGAGAAAAGAGAAGACACATAAGAAATACCATCTTTGATAAGAGACTCAGCCATGGCATCAGAAGGAGCGTTACCTTTAAAACAATGAAACCATAAAGGAATACCTTGCTTACCAATACGCATAGTAATCATGAAAACAGTGAAGTTATTATGGGAGAACATATGATCAAAAATAATATGAACACGTTTATCAGAATGTTTCTTCTTATAGTGAGAGATAACAAACTTAATAATTAAATCAAAAAGAAGATAGGGGTTAAAAAACTTATTAGTAAAAAGTCTCTTAATACGTTTA
>CAJUGE010000067.1 GCA_910586295.1 uncultured Bacilli bacterium
CCTTCATTTGTTCTCCTAATTGTTCTAACAATTTTGATTTTCTTGCCATACTTCTTATTCCTTTTCTTTAATTTTATCAAATTTTTAAAGCAAAAAAAATCACATTTACCTCTCAATCTCAGTAAACGCGATTTTATCCTGTTCTCTAGTCATTTTTTATACTCCTTTCTTATTTTTGTGTTATAATAAATATAGTTATTTTTTTAGAAATTCAAGAAATGCAACTTTATTATTGTCATAAGGGTTAATGTACTGATTTTGATAAATAAGTTCTAAGTCTTGAATTTTTTTGTTATAAAAATCACTATCTATACTGTTATCTAAATTTATGTAACTTTCTTTAGGTGTAATTAGATTTTGAGAGTAAAAGTATCTATGTTTTCCAAATAATCTATTGTCTATATCTTTAGTCATATATTTAGATATATATCCAACTACCTTTTTAGGGTCGCCTGTCATTACTTCAATGCTAGAAAAGCCGTCATTCCAATATTTTATATGCTTAAACTTCTTGTTATCTTCCTGAACATAAAGCAATGAGTCATTATATATATTAATATTGCAAAGCATATGGTAATGTACTGCACCACGTTTTTGAAATTCAGGTATACATAAATATTTAAAGTCTTTTTTAACTCGCCTTACTTTATCAATAAAGTATCTAAATTTTTTATTAGCAAAAGAAACATCAGTTACATTTTCGGCAAATGTTAATGTTATAAACGTTTCCCAGTCTTTAATATTAGATTTAGCAAGTCTTTGACATTCTAATTTACTTCTTATAATACTTCTAAGTTCTATACTATTTGTATCTTTCATATTATCAGTATTAACACAATTAGAAGTAACATCAACGTCTATTTTAGTTAGTTTTAAATCTTCCTTACTAACGCTAGATTTTTTACTCTTTGTATTGTTATAATAATAAACTTGAATATAGTCGCCACACTCAACTAACTTGATGTTATATAACTTCAATGTCGGAGATATGTGCTTACTATCAAGTATAGGGGTTGTTGTTTGTTGGTGCCCACGTAGAGTGGGGCACTCACCACCCAACAACTTACAATTTTTTTCCATAATTCATATTATTGTCTAAAAACAAAATGTAGCATTACTCGGCAAAGTTTTTATTTATTACAATAAAATAGATAAATTCCCACATACCGCCCCATATTTAGGAAAACTCGCACACCTTAATTTATTAGGGTTTGTGATAACTATATAAGAACTCATAATATTTGATATTATGGGTTTTTTCATTATTTGAAGGGAGTGATAAAGATTTATGAAAATAACCATACAAAATTTAGAATTCCCAAGTGAATTAAAAAATAAGTTAAAAATTAAGGTAAATAATAACAAATTAAAAATTGATTGTATGCCAGGACACATTATAAACTTAGATAAAACAAATCTAAGTGTTACAGAGCCTCACAGAATCATTGTAACTAGTGAAAATAAGACTTTAATTGCATTAGTATACGAAAATACTAATAAAGTATATTTGCCTTATAATGGTGCTATTATATCGTTTACAAAATATATAAACATTTTAAATTCTATGATAAGGAAGTAAAAATTACCGCAAAAATTACCGGAGTTTTTACCCTAGTATTTACTCAAATATGTGGTAAACTAATGTAGGCTATGGATAAATAGCATTAAAAATGACACAAGGGAACTAAACTCTCTTGTGTTTTTTCATCATTAAAAGAAAGGAAAGGGATAAAATGTTATATGATGAATACTTAAACGTAGGACTTTACCTACGAGTTTCAACTGAAGACCAAAGTAGATTTGGACATAGTTTAGATGAACAAGATGAAAGATTAAAAGATTTATGTAAATTCAAAAGATACAATATCTACAAAATCTATAGGGAAGAAGGTGTATCAGCAAAGAATATGGATAGACCTAAATTCCAAGAAATGCTAGAAGACGTAAGACAAGGAAAAATAAAGAAAATAGTAGTTTTCAAATTAGATAGGTTAACTAGATCTATAAAAGATTTAGAAGAAATATGTACATTCTTAGAAGAATACGACTGTAGTTTAGAGAGTATGTGTGAAGATATAAATACAGCAACAGCAAATGGCAAATTCTTTATAAGAATGCTTACTATACTAGCGCAATTAGAAATAGAAAGAACAAGTGAAAGAACTAAAATCGGATTAATAGGAGCAGCTAAAAAAGGACATTTTGCAGGTCACTTACCAATTGGATATGAAAGAGAAGATAAAAAGTTAATAATAAATCCTTTAGAAGCAGATGTAATTAAAAGAATTTTTAGAATGTATCTAGACGGTTCATCAGTATGTTCTATCTGTAAAATATTTAATGAAGAAAATGTACTTAATAGAAAATGGAAAACAACATCTATTGATTATATTCTATCTAATCAAACATATACAGGAAGTATAGTTTATGGAAAAAGTGTAGATATAGAATCGCAAATATTTGATGATGTTGTACCAGTAATTATAGATAAAACAACTTTTAAAATGGTACAAAAGAGAAAAGAAAAAAATCTAAAAAATTATCATAGAAAACTTACTTACATTTTTATGCAAAAAGTTAGATGCCCTCATTGTGGAAAAATTATGGGAGGAAGTTCTAGTACAAGTAAAAATAAAACTAAACACACTTATTATTTATGTGCTAATTGTAAATCAAGAATTAATGAAAATAGGATAGAAAAACCTTTAATAAAATTCTTAAATGATATGTTAGATTTTTTTCTCATTGTTGATAACTCTTATAAAACAACTATAAATAAAGATATAGAATTAGAAATAAATAGTTATATAAAACTAGAGAAGAATATTGAAGAAAAGACTACTAGAATAAAAACAGCCTTTATAGAAGGTAAAATAGAGACTGATATTTTACAAAAGGAATTAAAAGAATTAGAAGAAGATTTAAAAATTACTAAAAATAAAATAAAAGAATTGGAAAATATTAAAACATCTTTAGAATATAAACAAGATATTGAAACTATTTTTAATCTAAAAGAAATTGAAAAAATGAGATTAAAGTCCACTTATGTTAAAGAACAAAATACATGGAATCTACTTACTATTGAACAAAAACAATATTTAATTAATAAGTATATAGATGAGATAGAAATTAATATTGATGAAAATCATAATGTTTCTATAGTAAATATAATATTCAACAAGAATGAAATAGAGAATATAGGTTATATGTTTAGAAACGATTGTTTTGATATGATTGTTAATATTAATGAAAGAGATATAATATTATCAAACTATAAGAATGAAGAAGAAATCAATTCTTACTTAACTAATTTAAGAAATTTTTATAACATTAAAGAAACGATTATTCAAGCTGATTACATTGATATAAATGATTTAAACACAGATGATGTTATACAAATTATTCCACAAAAGAGAAATATGAAATTTGAAAAGAATAAATATACAATATTACAAATTGGAGCTTAGTGTTCCAATTTTTTAGGGGGTGAAAATGTGAATTATTTTTTTAAATTTTTAATACCACAATTAATGAAATACTTTGAAAACGATAAAACTTTAGTAAAAGATTTTTTACCAAGTATTTTAATAAATAATGTTGAATCACAATTACTAATAGAAACAGAAGAAAGGAATTACTTAGATAATGAAGAAACTAACAAAAACTGATATATCCTTTAATAAGGTTGAAACAATAGAGCAATTTAATGTTTTAAAATATTTAAAAGAATATCTAGATATAAATGAATTTGAAGTTTTTCTATGTGATAGATATACAATTAAAGTAATTGATAAAGTAAATGAAGTAGGATATTTTAAGTTTATTAAAGATACAAAAGTAATAGAATTTATAGAACATATAGAAAATGATATAAATTTTTAAATTGCATATCATTTTTTCTAGGTTTTATAAGTAATTTTAATAAAAGTGCATATATAAAACATATAATTATATGCATTTTCGCAAGTGTGAAAAGTGATTTTGCACCAAATAAAAGTCCACAATCCCTTTATTTATAAGGGTTGAAGATTATTTTGGTGCATTCCCATATCCTGTTATAAAATAAATAATGTATAAAAGTAATAAATTAGTTACTAAAACCTTATTTACTTTTACCACAAACTTCATTCATAGTAACATTAAATTCTTTACAAAATTTGTATAAATTAGAAACTGAAATACAAATTAAACCTTTTTCATATCTTACTATACATGCTTGAGTAACACCAAGTAAACTAGCTATATTCTCTTGAGATAAATTATTCTTTATTCTAATAGACTTTAAATTATTACCAAGAATTTTTAAATCTAAACCTTTCTTAAAATTTCTGTTACTTCTGTCATTTGTTAGACTCAAAACATAATCTACACTTAAATTAAAGTTATCAGCAAAATCACACAAATTGTTTAATGGAATTATATTAATACCTAACTCCCATAAAGAATAAGTTGAACGTTTAACACCTAGAATATCAGACATTTTTTCTTGGTTAATTCCATAGTCTTCTCTAATATCTTTTAATCTTGAAAAATTTATCATAAACTTCACCTATGATAATTTTCTCATTAATTTTTTTATTGTCTTCAATTTGCTATTTTCAGTTATTATTTTTGCTATTTTGTGTTATAATTTTATATAGAGGTAAATTAGTATGAACAATGAAAATATAGAAAAACTATATCAAAAAGTTCTAAAGTATTCAGGAAATAATAGAATTAATAATTATTTAGATTTACTTTTTATATGTGGAAGTCACTATTCATCTAATAAAGAAGAATTAGAATATTTAATAGATCAAGTTTTAAAAAGAATACTTAATAATATAAAAGATAATGCAGCTATTGATGATATACTTAATATAAAAATAAAATCTAAATATAAAAATGAAAAAGCATATGAAATAACAATTTTACTACTTAATAAATATTTAGAAAATAATCTAACTCTAAAAGGAAAAAATAATATACTTAAAACAATAAATAAAACTATTATTAAATATGATATATTAGATGATACTATACTTCATTACATATTGAACTATTTATTTAAAATTCACTATACAATAATTAATAAAAAAATTAACAAATTCAAATAATAATGTTATAATAATGCACATAGGTGAAGTGCAATGGGCAAACTAAAGATATATTATAACAAAAATCGGTGGGCTAAAATAGAACGAAACCGTATAAAACGAAAAGATAAAGTTCATAATCCTTTAGCATATTTCCTATCTAAAAAAGATAATATAAAAAATAAAACACTACAAATATTAAGTAAAAATAATTTCTTTACTAAAATGAATAAAGAACAAAATAAAGTTAAAATTAAGTTTCCCAAAGCATTTTGTTTTATAAAAAATCCAGATATAACATTAAATATTCTAAAGCAAATTAATACTGCTATTTTTGATAATAATGTTACAAAGATTTATTTAGATTACTCTAATTGTGAAATCTTTGGGTTAGATGCTTCACTTATTACAGACGTTATAATTCTTGAAGGGATAGAAATAAAAAGAAAAATGGGATATAAAGTGGACTTAGTAGGCAATATACCTAAAACACCTATGGCACGTGAAATATTCTTAAATAGCGGATTAATTAAGCATTTAGGTATAAGTAAAATAGAAAGTCCAAACGTTCAAAGATTAGACCCTTTCATTTATGATAAAAATACTAATCTAATGACTAACAAAGTTATAGAGTACTACAATAATTGTTTAAGAACTAGTGGATATACTTTAAATGAAAAAGGAATAAATCACTTTAATAAGTTGATAGGAGAAATTATTGGTAATGCAGATGAACATAGCGGAAAAAATGGAATATGGTTTGTTAGCGGACATTTTAGTAAAAGCCTTAACGAAACGGATATATCAAAGGGGAGATTAACTTTTATAAGTTTTGGAAACACTATTTATGAAAGTTTAAAAAAATCTACCAACGAAATAATCAAAAACAAACTAGAAAATCAGACAAAATTACATAAAAACTTTTTTGGATTAGGTTGGAATGAAGAAAGTTCATGGACCGTATTTGCTTTACAATGGATGATAAGTAGCAAAAAAACTGAAGAAAATGATCGTGGAACAGGAACTATAAAATTTATTGAAAGTTTTACAGAACTTGGTAAAACTATAAATAATGAAATACCTAAAATGATTATTTTATCAGGACATACTTATATTTTATTTGATGGAACATATACTTTAAAGGATAGTAAAAAAAATAATAAGATAACAAAAGCTATAGCATTTAATAAAAATAATGATTTAAATAAGAAAGCAGATGGAAAATATGTTAAACTTTTAAACAATAGATTTCCAGGAACTATAATTTCTTGTGAATTTTATGTAGATAAAGAATATTTAAAAAAAATTAAGGAGAAATAAAAAAATGAAAAAAGATATTGAAATAACAAAAGATATAAATGGAGTAAATGAAATGTTAGTTTTATCAGGTAGGGAATTAGGAGTTAAACAAAGAAAAAAATTAAATATAGATTCTTTAGATAAAGATCAAAATCAATATTCTGTAATAATTCCAGAAAATATTGTATCAATTAATTCTTCGTTCTTTCTAGGAGCTTTTGGTAAAAGCGTAAGACATTATAAAACAAAAGAAAAGTTTTTAGAAAAATATGAATTTAAATGCAATGAAAATACTTTTATAACTATAACTGATGGAATAAACGATGCATTAAATAATATAGATATTTTGGGGTAATTTATGGACGAGAGTATAAAATGCATTGTAGAAAATAACATTGGTTTGATGGAGATTATAAATATTTTAATAGCAACCATAAATGTGATTGCTGTAATTGCTTTTTTCATAATTGAAAAGAAAAGCCAAAAGAAAGATAAAGTTAATAATTATAATCTCTCATGGTATAAATTAATAGATATTCCTGAAAGAACAAAAAGTTTAAATAATATAGTAAATGAAGCAAAAGAGCAATTGGAAGAATTAAGAAATAGTGAAATAGATAATTTAAATGAAAGAAAAAAATTATCAAAAAAATTAATAGTAAATTTTTTAAAAAAAATAATAGAAGAAAAAAATACAATAACACCTATTATGAAATGTATAGATGAAAATAAAAATAAAGAAATTAGTATGAAACTTAATAATTTAAGAGAGTTTCATGATGAAAAGTTAATTAATGAAGCATTAATTAACAATAAAATCCCTGATTATGATGGTTTTATTGATATAAAAAATACAATTATTGAAACTTATTATAAAATTGGAAAAAATTTTTTAGAATAACATTGTAAAAGTTTATATATTTCGTTATAATTTATACATCAAATATTAATGAGATCACTATGGTGTGCATAACCCCATCAGTTAATGCCCCAGAATGAATTTATCCTAGGTTTTTCCTAGGTTTTTCCTAGGTTTTTATATTTTTACGTACTAAAACACATGCTAATTTATTAGAAAAAATTATTAACATAATAACTGTAAAATAAAAAGTTATTTCGACATTTTAACAAAATTATATTGTATAATAAATTCATGGAATACTAAAGAGGTTTGTATATGAAATTAAACAATAAAAAAATGATAATTATAATAATAATAAGCATAATTATCTTAGTTCTATTAATATTAGGAATAACAGGGTTAATAAATAAAAGTACTAAAGAAAGTGATAAACTAAGTATATCTTACAGTGAAACTGGAATACCAAAATTTATAGATGGACCCTATACAAAAAATAAAATAAAGAATAGTAATGAAGCATTATCATCTTTAAATACATTAAAAGAAGAAATGCACTTTAAAGATGTTGAAAAAGAATTTGAACTTATAAGTGAAGAAACAAACGATAATATTACCTATTATAAATTTAGTCAAAATTATGAACATATAAGAGTAATGAATCATGAATTAATTATATCAGTAGATAAAGAAGGAAATGTTTTAAGTTTAAGTGGATATTATTTACCAAATATAGATATTGATATAAACTCAAAAATAACTAAAGAAGAAGCAGAAGAAATAGTAAAACAAGATTTAGGTGATACGACTGAAATAATAAGTAATGAATTATTCATATATAATAATGAAGAAAAACCAAGATTAATTTATCAAGTTGATGTTTCTAATAATGCTGAAATAAAAGAATATATTGTGGATGCTAATACAAAAGAAGTAATATTTACTATTGATTTAATGGAATCAGCTTCATATGAATATACTGGTGAAGGACTGAATGGAATAGAAACTATTTCAATAGAAGAATATCAAGAACTAATGCCATTTAAAACTAGATATAGATTTAATGATTTAAATAGAAAAATTGAAATAAAAGATGGAAGAACAATAGGATTGAATCCATTATCTCAACTTATAAGTGGAGTATTTGTACCCGAATCTTTAACTGGAGATATAGAAGATGGAACGTTTAAGATTTCTACAGGAAATAATACAAAAGAAGAAATAGTAAAAGATGCAATAACTACAATGAAAAATTATGAAGATATTTATGATTACTACAAAAATAATTTAGGTAGAAATTCTTATGATAATAAAGGAAGTAAAATTGTTGTTCATATAGGAGTAGGAACAACTAGTAATGAAGAATTAGAAAATGCCTTTTGGCTAAGCAAATTTAATCAAATGTTTATAGGAAGAACAAAAGATAAAGTTTCATTAAGTAATGCAAAAGATATTTTAGGTCATGAATTTACACATGGCGTAATATCTAAAACAGCAAATTTTTCTAAAGTCCCTAAAAATAAAAATGAAGCAAATGAGACAGCGGCTTTAAATGAAGGAATTTCAGATATATTAGGTTCGCTAATTGAAGGGAAAAACTGGACAATAGGAGAAGATGTAGATTGGTTAATAAGAGACATAAAAGAACCGTCAAACACAAATAATCCAAGTGAAAAAGGCGGAGAAAATTATTATCCAGATTCATATTTAAAAGACGGAAGAACATTAGAAGAATTTCTAAAAGATAACAATTTAAAGACATTATATGACTACGATAATGGAGGAGAGCATAAAAATGCTACAGTAGTAGGACATGCAGCATACTTAATGGAAGAAAAAGGAGCAGTAAAAAGCGAAGAACAATTAGCCAAATTGTGGTATAACTCACTATTTCTAATGTCATCTTACTCAAACTTTGAAGATTGTGCCCTTGCAGTAATAAAAACAGCAAAAAACATGGGATTATCTCCTTCATCAATAGAAATAATACAAGAAGCATTTTATGAAACAAAAATGTTAGAAAAAGATAAATACAAAGTAACTGGAACTGTAACAGCAGATAACAAAGAAATTGCTAACCTAAAAATAATTCTAAAAAACGAAAGTGATAACAAAACATATCAAATATCAACAAACACAAAAGGTGAATTTGAATTCAAAGATTTACCTAAAGGAAAATATACTATAATTATAGAAAACAATAACTATAAATCATGGAAGAAAACATTCGAAATGACAAATAAAGATATAGAAGAAAATATAAATTTAGAAAAAGTAAATAGTAATAAAATAGAAGATGAATGCTTTACTTATTCAGTTGAACATGAGACTATAACTATCAAAGGATATAATGAAAATTGTCCTAAGGATGTAGTGATTTCAGATATAATAGAAGATTTACCAGTAACTAAAATTGGAACATTTGCTTTTTACAATAAAAAAATAACCAGTGTAAATTTGCCAGATACACTAACCGAAATTGATACATTTGCATTTGATGGCAATTTACTAAAAACAGTAACAATACCAGATAGTGTAAAAATAATAAAAAAATTTGCTTTTAATAAAAATCTTTTAGAGACTGTTAAATTGGGCGAGAATTTAGAGATAATAGAAGATAATGCTTTTGGTACACTTTGGGTAGCGTCTGAAGATAATAGTAATGGTAACAAAATAAAAGAACTAACAATACCAGATAGTGTAAAAGAGATTGGTAATACAGCATTTGCTGGAAACAATATTACAAAATTGACATTAGGAAAAAATATAGAGAATATTGAATCTTATGCTTTTGCTCAAAATAATATAGAAACTTTAATAATACCTAATAGTGTAAAAGAGTTAGGTGAATATTCATTCCTTGAAAATAATATAACGAAACTAACATTAGGCAAAGGTATAGAGAAAATTGAAACACGAACATTTTCACACAATAATCTTGAAACCTTAATAATACCAGATAATATTAAAGAAATTGAATCTAATGCTTTTTCTACAAATAATATTTCATCCTTAGTTCTAAGCAAAAATTTAATAAATATAGAAGATTATGCATTTTTCGCAAACGATTTAAAAGAAATAGTAATACCTGACAAGGTTCAAAAGATTGGCATTAAAGCATTTGATATTAATCCACTAGAAACAATTACAATAGGAAAAAATGTAAAAGAAATTGGAGAAGAAGGTTTTGGCTATTATTATGACAGTGATGATGTAACCATAAAAATAATAAATAAGTCTAAAAATGTATTCGACTGGGGCGAAACGCTTAATTTGTCCTCTGGTGCTAGTTGTTATGAAGAACCATCATATTGTAAATTTGCAACTGGGACAATTACTTACAAGTTTTTAAAAAGGAAATTTGAAATAACAAATTAAAAGGAGAGAATGAAAAATGAAGAAAATTATAAAATATACTATAATCATAGGAACGTTATTTATTTTAGCAGGATGTGGAAAAAACAAAGAAACACTAAAAAAAGAAAATGTTGAAGAAGCATTTAGACATAATACTAAATTAGTTGATAAATCTGTAAAACCAGAAATGTTAAAATTTAATTATGTTGGAGAAGGAATAGAGCAAGTGACTTTGGGTATAACTCAAGATATGTTAGATAAAAAAGATAGAGTATTAACCATTCCATTTGTTTATAGTAAAGACAATGAAAAACTATTTGGTAAATACATAATAAAAAATTTAGATAATATTAAAAGATACGAGACTGCCAATTATAGTGCTAGATATACTGTTTATACTGAAGATAATGTAAAAATATTTGTGTACATTACTTTATCAGGACCAAGTGGAATAACCACAGGAAGAAGTGAAGAAAGTTTTTTAAATGGTGCATACCCAGTAACACCAGAAGGTGGAGAAACTTATTACTTTAAAGATAAAGTTGAAAATCTTTCAGCCATTAAAAATGTGCTAATTGACGATATCGCTTATAAAGGTTTTGTAAAAGATGAGGACGTCAAAGTATCATCTGCAAAAGAATACTATAATAATACTTTTGGTGCTATAAAAGTAGATTTTGTATATGGATATTTGTCATCGTATGGAATAGGTGCAAACGGAACTGTAGCATTAGTTAACGTAAAACAGCAAATAACAGATGAATTGTTTTTCAATTTAAAAATGCAATGCGAATATTATGAAGACAAATTATTAGATTTAACTGAAGAAAATAAACTCTTTGATCTAAATCGTGCACAAGAAATACAAGAAAAAGTAGAGCCTACAATTATGGAAATACTTGATATATATGGAATGAAAGAACAATATGAAAAATTATTATCCGATGGAACTGATATTACATCAGAGTTTTAAGAAAAAAGAAACATATAACTCAAAATATAAAATAAGTATAAAATCATAAGTGGAATTGAAAGGTGAAAATGAAAAATGAAAAAAATAGCAATAATAATTTTAACATTAATAATAATAACAGGATGTGGTAAAAAGAATAATATTGATGAAGTATATGATGTAGCATATGAACTTTATCAAATTGGCGAAAAAGAGTTTGGATCCAAATCATGTAGTGATGTGCAATTATACAGTCATAATGATGAAGTTGTAGATTATTATAATACTTGTATGACAACATTAGATAAGATAGAAACAAAAGTAAAAGAATTAAATAAATTAATGAAAAAGTGTTCTAATGAAGATTTAGTGGAAAAATGGGATGAAATGAAAGAAAAACCTAGCGAGATAATTCCAAAATTAAAAGAAGCAGCAAAAATTTATGCATCATTAAGTTCTGGAAATAAAAATATTTCTTCACTATCTAAAGATGAATTAAATGATATTGCTGAAAATCATCGTGGTAGAACACAAGTGAAATATATTGCCGAAAAAGTAGGAATCGATTGGGCTCAATCAGACATGAATTTATTTACTTTATCTAGGAGTGAAATGGGTGTATTTGATTTCTATGATAATGTAGGAATAGAATGTAGAAAAGATGATGATATAAAATGTTCATGTGAATAAAATGAACGCATTAGAAAAAATATTACGTCTTAATTTACGTACTAAATCAATGAAATTCATTAAATTATTTTAAACTTAAATAAATTATGAAGTGAGGAAACATAACAAAATAGGGGCTTTCAGAGTTTTATAAATTTTAATAAATCAAATCTATAAAACCCACATACCGCCCCATTAAAAAAACAAGGGGCTGTAATGAAATTAGATAACTAGTTTCTTACAGTCTTTTTCTTATATTCACTAGTATTTGATAAATTAAAAAGGACAAAACAAACAACAAAATTACAATTCCTCTAAACTAAGATTAGAGGAAACTGGGCTTTATCAACTAATAAATGTTTATTTTTAAAGCTTTATTCTTTGAAAAAGCACAATAAAAGGGCTATATGAAATTATTTTATTTCATTACCGCCCCTTTATCATGATTAAAAATATTTTACCCCTTATTTACCTCTTAAATATAGTTATCTTTCAAGGTCATTTAGGGCATTTACTGTTATACTACGTTGTTTAGGTAGTATATGGTAATAAGTTGTTTCTACAACTTCTACAGTATCTCCAAGTCTATCAGCAACATCTCTAACATTACCCCTCAAATTAATTAATAATGTGGCATGAGAATGTCTGAATCCATGTGGTGCTATTCGCTTTATATCTGCTTTATCTATATAATAATCTAACTTTCTAGCAAGTGTAGTAGGTGCTATGGGTTTGACACGATTTAATTTTCAATATGAATATAAAGTCTTTTAATTTAATTGCCTATTTAAAGCGATTGTGATATACTTCTAAACAAGAAATAATATTATAAAAAATTAAAACAATACAACGTCAAAGACTAATCAAATTTACTAATAAAATCTATTGTAAAAAAGAAGTGTGATTACAAATGATGAACATATACGAGCATTTAGGAATTGAAACGAATGCCACAAAAAAAGAAATAACCGAATCATTCGATGAAGCAACAAAAAAGTTCCATATAAACATTAAAGCAACTGAAGAATCAAGCTATAAATTTATACATTCTTTAACCGAAGCAAAGGATTTACTACTAAATGATAAAAAAAGAATGGAATACGATATGACTATAGAAGAAATAAAAAATTCTAAACAATTTTCCAAAAACGAAAGCGAGACATATAAATCTAAAGTACAAAAATATAAAAAAGAATATGAAGAAGTAAATATAAGTAAATGGGAATTATTCATTAATTATATTGCTAAAGGCAAAGATAGTACTATAAAAAAACTAATAAAAACACTAATAATAATTATAAACCTACTAGCCTTTACTATCATTAAAGGAATATATTATGGTTTACTAGGAATTATAGAACCATTTAAAAAAATAATAGATTGGTTTGTTAATTTCTTGATACTTATAGCAATAATAGAATTATTTTTTCCAAGTGCAGACACTCCAAATTATATTTCTTTTATCCCAGCCAATGTCGAGCAGTTTTGCATTATATCTATAATAGCATTTATATTGAAATCAGCCAAAACTTTTGTAGTAGAAAAATCAACAAATGTTTATAACTCTTTAGGAAAATTTGAAAACAAAGTATTTAGAAAAATAATTTATATGTAATCCTATTGAAAATGATAAAACCTAGTGTTAAAATTAACCTAAGGAGTTAAAAATATGGAGTACATTATAACATTCATTGAAGGAATAGCCTCATTTATATCACCTTGCATATTACCTATAATACCCGTTTATATATCTTATTTCGCAACCAACAATAAAAGTTCAAAAAGGCAAGTAATAAATTCATTAGGATTTGTATCTGGATTTTCTATAATATTCATACTACTTGGTATATTCGCAGGAACCTTTGGCGCGCTAGTACACAAATATTCAAATTATATAAATATAATATTAGGATTATTCTTAATAATAATCGGGCTAAACTATGCAGGAATAATATTTTTAAAAATATTAAACAAAACAAAAGAAATAAATCAAAAAGAAAATAATCTAACTTTCATAACATCAATATTATTCGGAGTAATCTTTTCATTATCTTGGACGCCTTGTGTAGGTGCATTTCTATCTTCCGCATTAATCTTAGCAGGACAAGCAGGAAGCGTTATAAAAGGTGGCTTACTATTACTACTATACTCACTTGGACTTGCAATACCATTTATAATAACAACAATATTTATGGAAAGAATAAAAGGAACTTTTAACTTCATCAAAAGACATTACAATATAATCAACAAACTTGCAGGAAGCATACTAATACTAAGTGGACTATATAACATCATAAGTGGAATAAAAGGCATACTATAGGAGGTAAAATGGATAAGAAAAAAATAAGTTTAATAATAGAAGCAACATTATTTATTGCTATTTTATGTATAATAACATTTGTATATTACTTTACTGGAGAAAAGACAAAAACAGATGAACTTCCTAGTGATGTTGGAATAATAGCAGTAAATGACAGTACTTTTGAAGAAGAAGTATTAAACTCAGAAAAAATAGTAGTACTAGAATTTAGTTCAAACATGTGCCCACCTTGTTTAATCATGGTACCAACTATGATAAATATTGCGAAAAACAATGAAAATGTCAAAGTAGTAACTGTAAACACTAGTGATAAAGACACATCTGAAACAAGTAAAAAATACAACATAGAAGCAACACCAACTATATTGATAATAAAAGGTGGAGAAATTCAAAAAACATTCATAGGTGCAACTAGTGAAAAAAGTATACAAAATGAAATTGATGGAGGAATTAATGAAAACTAGACATATAATAATGATTCTAACTATAGTAATAGTTATATTATTCCTGTTTGGTAATCGTAACGTAAAAACACTTACATGTACTACAAACGGAGAAATGCTAGAAAATCAGACAACCTCTACACTAAAAGTAAAAATGAAAGAAAACAAAGTGAGTGACATGAATCTAGTAATCAATATGACACTATCAAGTGAATATCAAAGTCAAAAGCAAAACATGATTAATTCAATAAACTCAGAAGGAAAAATGACTGCTACCTCTACGAAAGATGGAATTAAGCTAACTACAGACATGAAAAGTAGTTACTTTGATAACTTAGGACTAAACGCAATAAGTTCAATAAATGAAATGAAAGAAGTTCTTGAAACACAAGGCTTTACATGTAATTAAAGTATTCAAATCATGAAATAAACAAGAAAAACAATTTAAAAGAATTTAAAAAATTATAACTTAACAGAACCATAAAAAGTTCACCAGAAAATTAAATACTATTTGTTAATAATTTTAACAAAAACTCTATCTTCAAAATTATATAAAACTGCAATTAAATTAATTGAACCCTTTACTATAAATATCTTAGTTAAAATAACCAAAACACCTAGGAATAAGAACAAGCCAAAACCTAAAATATTGTTATTTATAAAACTAAGGTATTTTATATTATTAAAAAATTCAACATTAAATAAAAATAAAATAGCGATCAATATTAAAAATCCTGCAAAATAATCAATCAACTTATCTAGTAAGAAGAATAGATATAAAAAAATATAAACTAGACATCTAAGTAAATTAAAAAATATAATATTAAATAGTGCCATTAAACTTTTAAAAATTTTAATATACGATTTATCAAATCCATTTTTTAAATAGTTAATATAATAATCCCACTTAGTAACATAAACTTCGGAATAAGTTTCATTATGTTCCTGAGTTTTATTTTTATAAGTTTCTCTTTCATCATTTGAAAATGTCTTAGAATTTATAATAGAATCTAAAGAAGCATCATACTCTAGTCTTTTCTCATCATCTAGTAAAACTTCTTTAGCCTCATTCAAACTTCTTATTATTCTATTAGCATTCTCATCGTTATTTACATCTGGATGATATTTCTTAGCCATCATACGGTAAGCACTCTTAATTTCATCTTTACTAGCATTTCTACTAACACCTAAAAGTTCATAAAAGTCCATAATACCACCCTTCCTTTAATGAAAACTAGTATACCATAATGTTTTATGGTATACTATTATCAAGGAGAGAATATGCAAGAAAAACTATTCATAAAAGAAATAAAATATGACAAAACCAAACTTGAAGATATAAATAAATACCCTTACAATATCAATGTCTTAAAAAACTTTACTAGATTAAAGATAACGTCACCAGTAACTTTTTTAATTGGAGAAAACGGCACTGGTAAATCAACTTTAATAGAAGCTATCGCAATCGCTTGTGGACTTAACCCAGAAGGAGGAACAGGAAACTTTTTATTTTCTACCAAAAACACTCATTCAGAACTTTATAAATATTTAACTATTAATAAAATAGGAGTACCAGAAACTAAATTTTTTCTAAGAGCAGAATCTTTTTACAATGTCGCCTCAGAAATAGTAAGATTAAAAGAAGAAGACGATTTTCATACAATTTATGAATCATATGGTGGGAACTTACATGAATGCTCTCACGGGGAATCATTTATAAAACTAGTACAAAATAGATTTTCAAAAAACGGATTATACATTTTAGATGAACCAGAAGCAGCCTTATCACCATCAAGACAAATGACATTACTAGCACTCATAAATAATTTAGTCAATCAAGGTAGTCAGTTTATAATCGCAACACATTCACCAATATTAATAGCCTACAACAAAGGGAAAATTATAGACTTAGATAACAACTTTAAAGAAACACCTTATGAAGACACAGAAATATATAAAGTTTATAAAATGTTCTTAGATAGATATGATAGAATGCAAGAATATTTATTTAATGATTAAAAATATTAAACGAAACAAAAAATATACAATTAAAAGAAATTACACCTTTATTTAAAAATGCCTTTTAGATTCTATTCTAATAATATCTTAAATATACTAAGAAAAAATCTAACGTTAAAAAGAACAACTATAAACGTATTAGAAAAAATAATTTCTTAATAATTACTATTAATATCATTAAGAAACTATCTAAAGAATTATAATTTCTATCAAATTAAATTTAACAAAACAGATTATCAGAAATCAAAATATCAAAATACCTAAGTAACTCATCCTTAGAATATTTACTACTAGTAATCCACTCAGTACATATATTAATAACCGCGCCTAAATAAAACTTAGAAACAATATCTAAAGGTACATTAGTACCTTTATTTTCATTTTTTTCTTTAATTTGATTTATAACATCCTTATTAATAACATCGTACAAAATATCCATTGTAATACTATTCTTATTATTTTTCATAATTGCAGAATAAGTTTCTTTTTTATTCTCAATATGATTAAAAAGAAGTCTTATCATCTCCAAATAATACTCTTTACTATTATTAATATTAGTATTTTTCTCAAGCTCACTCGCAAGCATATCTTTTAAACTCTCTATATATTCTTTTAAAAGCTCATACTTATCATTATAATGAGCATAAAAAGTACTTCTATTTATCATAGCCAACTCACAAATATCAGAAACTTTAATTTCTTCAAAAGAAAACTTTTTCATAAGACTTTCAAAAGTAGAATAAATATTTCTCTTAGTTTTTAAAATTCTTAAATCTAATTTTTCACTCACCATATCTAATCACCAATTAAATTATAAGAAATAACTATCTTCTTGTAAAGATAACATACAACAAGTTGCATATTTATTAATACATACCAATATAAGTGTTGGTTAACATACAATAATATTCTTGTGTTTATGTTTTTTTTTAATAAAAGTCATAAAATGATTTTTGAAGGGAGTAAAAAATGAAAAAAATAGGAACATCAATATGCAAAAATAAAACAAAAATATTAATAATAACGTTAATACTTTTCGTTCCTGCGATTATAGGAATGAAACTTACAAAAATTAACTACGACATCTTAGTATACTTACCAGAAGACATCAAAACAATCGAAGGGCAAAACATATTAACAAACGAGTTTAGTCTTGGAGCATTCTCAGTAACCATAATAGACAAAATGACGCCAAAAGACATATTATCTTTAGAAGAAGAAATAAAAGAAATAGACGGTGTAGCTAAAGTGGTAAGTACATACGATGCACTAGGAACGACAATACCTATAGATATTCTTCCACAAGAAATAATCTCAAAAGTAAAAAAAGATGACAGTGACCTAATGCTAATCACATTTACAAATTCGACATCACATGAAACAACCATAAATGCAATAGAGAAAATAAAAGAATTAACAAAAGAAAAATGCAAAGTTGGTGGTATGAGTGCTATGGTATTAGACACAATGAATCTATCAGAAAGCGAAATAACAATCTATATTATAATCGCAGTAATACTTTGTATAATAGTACTAGAAATATCATTAGATTCTTACATAGTTCCATTCTTACTACTCATAAACATAGGAATATCTATACTATTTAATCTAGGCACAAACATAATATTTGGAAACATTTCATACATTACAAAAGCACTTGTCGCAGTATTACAACTTGGAGTTACAACAGACTTTTCAATATTCTTGTATCATGCTTACGAAGACGGAAAAGAAAATGGAAAAAGTAGCATAACTGCTATGAGCGAAGCTATACACAAAACATTTACTTCCGTAGTAGGAAGTTCACTTACAACAATTGCTGGATTTTTAGTACTTTGTAGCATGCAACTAACATTAGGAAGAGATTTAGGACTAGTAATGGCAAAAGGTGTATTTTTAGGAGTAATATGTGTACTTACAATATTTCCTAGCCTTATCTTAATAAGCGAGAAACTCATAGAAAAAACTAAGCATAAAAAATTAATACCAAAATTCAATAAACTTAACAACATAATAATTAATCATCGTAAAATAATATTTATAATATTTGTAATATTACTCATACCATCTTACTTAGCAAATAAAAAAGTAGATATCTATTACAAATTGGACGAAAGCTTACCAGAAACACTAGATTGCATAGTAGCAAATACAGAATTAAAAGAAAAATTTAATATAGTTTCTCCAGAAATAATTCTAATTGATAAAAACACTTCTAACCAAGACATAACAAAAATGGTAAACGAAATAAACAATATAGAAGGAATTGACTTAATATTATCTTCTAGCAAACTAGAAGAGGCGGGTATAAGTGAAACAATGCTAAGCGATGATATAAAAAGCATATTCGAAAGTAACAACTATAAAATGCTATTCATAAACTCAACCTACGAAATTGCAAGTGATAAACTAAATGAACAAGTAGAAGAAATAAATAACATAATAAAAAAATATGACAACAAAGCCATATTGGCAGGTGAAGGACCACTTATGAAAGACCTAGTAAGTATAAGTGACAAAGACTTCAAAAATGTAAATTCTCTAAGTATAATATGTATTCTAATAATTATGCTATTTGTACTAAAATCACTTAGTCTTCCAGTACTTCTAATACTAGCCATAGAATTTGCAATATTCCTAAACATGTCAATTCCATACTTTGGAGGCATAACATTACCCTTTGTCGCACCTATAGTACTAGGAACAATACAACTAGGCGCAACAATAGACTATGCAATATTATTAACAACTACATACATAAGTAACCGAAAACAAAACTTAACAAAAGAACTTGCAATGAAAACTACATTAGACACATGTGTAAATTCTATACTAGTAAGTGGATTATGTTTCTTCTGTGCAACATTCGGTGTAGGCGTTTACTCGAAATTAGAAATGATTAGTGCTCTGTGCACACTAATATCAAGAGGTTCTTTAATAAGCATGGCAGTAGTAATCTTAGTATTGCCATCAATACTACTACTATTTGACAAAATCATAATAAAAACTACTAAAAATTTAAAAGGAGTGAAATAAAAATGAATAAGAAAATAACAAAAATAATAAATATAATATTTATATCGACATTAATGCTACACAGTCTTCCTATATACGCATTAACAAAAGATGAAACAGTATACACTAAACTAAATAATGATGGAAGTGTAAAAATGACATTAGTAAATAATCACATAAAAAATCCAAACAACTTAGAAACATTAACAGACGAAACAGACTTGCTAAACATATTAAACATAAATGGAAAAGAAAAATTTACACAAAATGGTACAACACTTACTTGGGAGTCTCAAGGAAAGGATATATTTTACCAAGGCTCTACCGAAAAACCATTGCCTATTGCTACAAAAATTAAATACTATTTAAATGGAGAAGAAAAGAAACTAGAAGACATCATAGGCGCTAATGGAAAAATTACTATAGAAATGTACTTCGAAAACAAAGAAGAACGTATAGTAAACATACAAGGAAAAAACGAAACACTATACACACCATTTGTAGTAACAAGTGGCTTAATACTAAAAGGGAAAACGAATAAGGAAATAACAATTAATAATGGACGAGTAATAGATAACGGAGAATCCTACATAATTGGAGGATTAGCAGTACCTGGTTTATCAAAAAGTCTTGAAATAGAGAACTTAAAAAATCTAGATGAAATAAAAATAGAATTTGAAACAACAAAGTTTGAATTACCAAACATCTACATTATAATGACGCCTAAAATACTAGAAGAAAAAGACTTAGAAATATTTGATAAAATGTCCATACTATATAATAATGTTAACAAACTAAAAGAATCTATAGACCAAATAGAAAATGGAAGCAACGAATTATTAACTGGAACAAAACAAATAAATGACGGAAATAAAGCAGTGTATGAAACTCTTGAGATGATAACTAGCAAAGTAGATAAATTAAAAAATGGAACAAACGAAATTAATAAAGGAGTTGAAAAACTAGTATCAACATTAAGCTCTATAAACTTACCAGAAAATTTAGATGTATCAAAAATTCCAGAATTAATAACAGCAAATAATGTAGCTATTCAAACTTTAGAAAATCTAAATACAAATAATCAATATGATAAAGTTTTATACGCACTTAGTGAAGAAAATAAAATATTAACAAGTATAAAAGATGACATACTTCCAAATCTTGCAAACTTACAAAAAGAGACAGAAAACCTAAAACAACTATCGGCAGGAAGTACTACATTATATGAAGGAACAAAAACATTATATGAAGGTTTAAAAGAACTAACATCAAATACAAAGACACTATCAGAAGGTACAAATAACTTATATGAAGGATTAAATAATCTAAATAATGGAATACATACTTTCAACAATGAAGGAATTACATCTATTAATAATTATCTAAATTGGAACGTATTACCATTACAAAACAAAACTAAAGAACTAATAAAACTTAGTAACGATTACGAAACATTTACTATGAAAAACGAAGGATCATCTAGCAGTACAAAATTTATAATGTCTATAGATGGCGTAAAAGTTAACAAGGAGCAAAAAAAGACAAAAGAAACACCAAAAGAAAACACTAGTCTTTGGCAAAAAATAAAAAATCTTTTCAACTAAAACAATAGTAAGTCAAAACATAGCGACTTACTTTTTTCTACAAAATATCTCTTTATAATATTGATATTAACACAAAAATTATGATAAAATTTAAATAAGATATGGAGGTGCGTAAAAATGTCAGAAATAATCTATAATAAAGACAAAGATAGCTACCAAATACTTGGATTATCTCCGTTAGCAACAGATGAAGAAATCAAATCGCGTTACAGAAAACTTTCTAGACTATTTCACCCAGATTTACATAATTCTGATCCTGCATCTCAAAAAAAACAACAAGATATAAACGAAGCATATAATAATCTTAATTCACAAAACCGAACTACTTATGATAAACTAAGAAACGAAGTCTTAAAACCAAATAAATTAATAAAAAAATTTGGTGAAACTTTAAATGACTTAAGCAAAACTGCTTCTAACTTTGCATTTAGATTTATCAATAGTTCTGGAATAGAAAACCTAGAGGCATATGATGAATATATAAAATTTTTACACGAAATTGAACCTAAGTTTATTGAATATGGAGAAAGCATTATTCCATTTTTAGAAGGAGTAGCTAATAAAAGAGGGAAAATTTCTAAAGAAACACTAGAACAATATCAAATAACAATAAAAAGGGAACTAGAATTTGTAAAAAGACGTGCCTCTGCATTTGACGAATTTCAAATCTTCTATAAAAAATCAATAGAAGAAATGCAAAAGTTATACAATAAAACTATACCACTTAAAGATTACACAAACCCTTCAAATAGAACAAAGTACAACCAGTCAGACTACGAAAAAAAGAAAACAGAAATCAAGAATATCTTAAAAAAATTAAGCGAAGAAAGATTAATGGCATTAAACAATTTAAAAGTAGAACTAGGTAAAAGATACATCAGATATAATGACTTTCTTAAATTTAGAGGTTTAGAAGAGCAAACCATATCTTCTCTTTCTATATCTAAACTAAATAACTTATTACCATTAATAGACCAATTAAAAATAATACTAAATAAACAAGGAATAGCAATAGAAGATTATTTAAATAATATGGGTTTAAATATAATGACTGTGACCGAAGAACAACTAGAATTAATTTTAAACAATTTAAGCACAATGCAAAGTCCTAATCTTGTTGAATTAGATAAAATCTTAAGAGAAAATAGTGGAGAAGATAAAACGATGAGAACACCTTGAGTGTTTTTTCTTTATCAAAAAATCTAAAAATGAATAAACTACTATAGGAGGTAATAAATGCTAGACTTCACATTAATAAGAAACATACTTATAATAGCACTTTCAAGTAGTATTATCTCAACATCACTTATTCAAAGACTAAAAGAAGGTACAAAAAGCAAAAAATTTATGTTGCTAAAAAGTTTTATAATATCTATGACAATAGGAATATGCTTTAGTATTTCATTTTCTAACATCGATTTAATAAATTCACTTTGGGTAGGATTAATAAGTTTTATAGGAGCAGACGCCATATACAAATCATTTGAAGATAAAATATTTGCTTCCTTTAGTTCAATAGAGAATGTTATCTTTATAGAAAGGGGTGCTAAAAATTGACATTAAGATATCCCGTTAATTATATTGCAATAACACAGTATTATAAAAAGAATGTACATAACGGAATAGACTTAGGATGGAATAGTGCGCACGGAGGAAACGAACAGCCAATTTACTCCGCAGGAGATGGAGAAGTTGTTGCAGTAAAAAGAGACTATAACCAAACAGACGCAACTGGCTCTTCATATGGAAATTATATAAAAATTAAACATACTGATGGATTTTACACATTATATGCTCATCTAAAGTATGACAGTGTTCAAGTCAATGTAGGAGACAATGTCACACAAGGACAATATATAGCAAACATGGGTAGAACTGGACGCGCTAATGGAAATCATTTACATTACGAAGTATTTATACAAGATGAAAAAGTAAATCCTGAAATTTACACTTATGTTTTTGAAGGACAAATAACTAGTTCAAATCCAACTGCAACAGAAGGATTATTGTACTATAAGCCTACACCAAACCCTGAACCAACTCCAGAGCCAGAACCAAACCCAACTGAAATAGAAGAACTAAAAAAACAAATAAAAGAATTACAAGATAAAATAGCATTACAAAACAAAGAAATAACATCGCTAAAAGAAGAACTTAAAGAACAAGAAGAAAATGAAAATTTTGTTTTTGAATATAACGTAGAAAAAACGTCACTATATGAGATACAACTATATGATGGTGAAAAACTTCTAATAAAGTAAGAGAACAGTCTTACTTTATTTTAAATGTCATTAATTTCTTTGAAAGTTATATTATACACAATAATTAAGTCAAAAAAGATTCTTTAGCCATGTTATAAATAGTTTTAGTTCGAAATATTTCAACATATCACTGACTTAAGAATTATATTAAATATAAAAACAAAATAGTATTAGAACATGAAGTCAATCAAACAGTCTATAAGTTAAAGGTATAATATCGTCCTCACTAACGTAAGTAGCAATAAATTCTTCTTGTTCTTTAGAAATAATAATACCTATAGTATTACCATGAAAATGTTTCTTAATATGCTTATCTACTAATTTCATATAAAGCTCTATCTCACCTTTATCACTTTGTCTTAATTCTCTAAACTTAAGCTCTACTACGACAAAATGATTAAACTCATAATTAAATAAAAGAATATCTATAAAATATAACTTTCCCTTATTAATAATTTTGTATTCATTACCAACTAAAGTAAAACCATTACCAAGTTGTAAAAAGAAAGCCTGTAAATTAGATAATATTTTTAGTTGTAGCTCTTTTTCGTTATTGATAGTCTCATATTCGTTAAGATGTATTAATATAGGATTTTTAATCTCTTTTCTAATATTCATGTCATTATTAAAATTTATTAATTCTACATTATTAGGCTTATCAATCAATCTATCATAAGAATTGTTTTTTATCTCTGTCTACAGAGCTCTAACAGATAAATTATTGCTAGCACATAAGTTAATATAGTAATTTCTCTCGTTTTCGTTTTTTATAGGTAAAATTTCACGTATATGAGACCAAGTTAATAGGTGCCACACTGTGGCACTTTTTCCAAGCGATAAAAAGAATTGTCTATATTGTTTTAGATTAGTTGTATTATACCCACTGCCATATAACTTACTAAAGTCCTTAGACCACTCTCTAATAATCTTATCTCCATACTTAGCTCGTCTCTCCCCACCTTGCGCTTCAACTAGCAGTCTTCCTATTTCCCACTTAGTATTTAAATCTTCACTATTATCTTGAATTTTTCTAACTTGTTTATTAACTTCATTTCTTTTAATTAAATGTTCTATCTCTTTATAATAATCATTCATCTATGCATCATCTCCTCTTAGTTGAGAAAAATGCAAATAAAAAAATATTCACACTTTAATTCAACACTTGTTAAATTAATTCTATAATTCACATCTATAAAAGTCAATACTAAAAATTTATATCTTATCTCCTTGATAAATCCCTCTATTTTTCAATTCCTTATCAATATCATTTAAAACCACAAACTTTTTAAGTAACCACATAGGCTCGATAATCTCTTCTTTTATAGGATCTCCAGTGATTCTCATAATTACCATCTCTTCATTTAAATATTCTAATTGCTCACATACAATATTGATATACTCTTCTTTAGTTAAAATATGAAAATGCTTGTTTTTATACATCTCTTCTAACTCTGTACCTTGACTTATATATAACATATGAATTTTAATACCTTGAACACCAAGACTATTAACATATTTAGCAGTATTAATCATCATTTCTTTAGTTTCACCAGGAAGTCCATTAATTATATGAACAACAGTAAAAATATTTCTCTCTTGCAATTTTCTAACAGAATCCTCAAAGTTTTTAACATCATGTCCTCTTTTAATTAATTTTAATGTTTCATCATAACTAGACTGAAGTCCAATCTCCACTGTTAAAAAAGTTCTCTCATTAAGTTCACTCAAGTAATCTAGTACTTCCTCACTCAAAGCATCACTCCTAGTAGCAATATCTAGCCCAACTACACTAGGAATACTTAACATTGGCTCAAATGTTTTCTTTAAAACGTCAACACTTGCATAAGTATTAGTATCTGCTTGAAAATAAGCAATATGCTTGCTTCCAGGCCACTTTTTCTCTACTTTATCTTTTACTAATTCAAACTGCGTTAACAAGTCAAAATTTTTAAACTCATTTCCACTTCCATTCTTACAAAAAATACAACCTTTTCCATCCACTTTATTAGGACACCCAAAGCCAGCATTTAAACTAACCTTAAAAACCTTAGAATTAAACTTCTTTCTATAAAAATAATTTAAAGTATGATATCTCTTATTATCTAAAGTATATTTAAACATTTATATCACCTTTAAACATTATATAGACATTTGCCACTTATATCAAGAAACAAAAATACTTAAAAATAAAAAATGTTAACAACAAAAAAGTTATAAACATTATTTTTGTATATCTTTACGTTTATCCACATACATTCTCTTTAAAAAATAAGATTAAACTGATATAATTAACACATAATAGGAAAAGAGGTTGGCTAATGAAAAGAATAGTAGCATACATAACACTTATATTAATACTTATCACACTTGGAACATTAGGCTATATGAATAGACCACTTGCAAGACCAAAAGATGAAATAATAGGAGTAACTTATTATAGATATAATACAAATACAAACAACTATGATGAGTTTATGATAAATAAAAACGAAATATCATACACAGGAACAGATTATGACCTAGAATCCTGCAAAAGTTACACATACAATCCTGACACTAGTATAATAAAACTAGATTGTGGAAAAGCATTTAGAATTGGTGGAGAGACAAAAGATGGAATCATAATTGATATGGAAGAAAAACGCTCACTATTCTATTCTAAAAAAGAAAGTAGCTATAATTATGAATTTCAACATACTTTTGGTACTACTGAAAGCATGTATAAATCATCTGGCGAAAATGCTTTAAGAGAACTAGAAATTGACAAAGACGAACTAGAAGAACTAATAAGTGAAAAAACAATTAGCTTTATATATATAAAAAATAATTCATGTAAAACATCTTGCACAATATTCAATCACACATTCAAAAACTTTAGCGAAGATACAAATATACACTATCTAAATTTAGACAAACTTACACAAGATGATATAGATGATTTAAATGAAAAATATGATTCATTTCCAAGTGAATTAAAAGAATTAACAAAAGATTACCCACAAGTTTTAGTTGTCAAAGACAACGAATTACTAGATACAATAAAAATAGAGATAAATGGATTTTCTGCCTCTAAATACGAAAATTATGCTGAAAAATATGGAGAAGATAAAAATGAGAATAACTAATGAAGAATTAAATATAATAGACAAATATTGGAGACTTTCAAATTACCTATCAGTAGGGCAACTCTACTTATTAGATAATCCTCTTTTAAAAAGAAAACTTGATATAAAAGATATAAAACCAAATGTAGTAGGACACTGGGGAACTGCACCAAGTCAAAACTTCATATACACACATTTAAATAGAATAATAAAAAAATACGATTTAAATATGATGTATATATCTGGACCAGGACATGGGGGACAGTCAGTAGTATCGCACACTTACATAGAAGGCTCTTACACAAAAATATACCCAGAAATAACAGAAGATGAAGAAGGATTAAAAAAATTATTCAAACAATTTAGTTTTCCAGGTGGAGTATCTTCACACGCTGCACCTGAGACGCCAGGAAGTATAAATGAGGGTGGAGAACTTGGTTACAGCCTAGCGCATGCTTACGGAGCAGTATTAGATAACCCAGACTTAATTGTCGCTTGTGTTATTGGAGACGGAGAAGCTGAAACGGGACCACTAGCAACATCTTGGCATCTTAACAAAATAATAAATCCAAAAAATGATGGCATAGTACTACCTATACTAAACTTAAATGGTTACAAAATAGCAAATCCTACCATACTAAGTAGAATACCAAAAGACGAACTACTATCATTATTTAAAGGCTATGGCTACAAACCATACATAGTAGAAGGCAAAGACTCAATGAAAATGCATAAAAAAATGGCACATACACTAGACGAAATAGTAGAATACATAAACATTATAAAAAGTCATGCTAATAGCTACCACTTTAGACCACTATACCCAATGATAATACTAATCACACCTAAAGGATGGACTGGTCCAAAAGAAGTTGAAGGTACGTATAAAAGTCACCAAGTCCCAATAATAGTAAATAAAGAAAACTCTGCGAACGTAAGTGCATTAGAAAAATGGTTAAAAAGTTATAAACCAACAGAACTATTTAACAAAGATGGAAGTATAAAAAGTAGCATAAAATCATTAGCGCCAGCATTAGAAAAAACAATGGGATTAAACCCAGTAACCAACGGAGGCTTACTACTAAAAGAACTAATAACACCAGACATTTTGAAATATGGTGTAAAAGTAACAAAACGAGGTAAAACGGAAGCAGAAGATATGCGTGAACTTGGTAATTACATAAGAGACTTAATCTCACTTAATGAAGAAAACAAAAACTATAGAATATTTGGACCTGATGAAGCATTATCAAATAGACTTAACCATGTATTCGAAGCTACAAACAAAAAATGGGGAACAAAAATAATAGGAAAAGATGAATTGTTAAATAAAGATGGAAGAGTAATAGACGGAATACTATCGGAACATGCTTGCGAAGGAATGCTAGAAGGTTACTTATTAACAGGAAGACACGGATTTTTACATAGTTACGAAGCATTCATAAGAATAATAGACTCAATGGCTAGTCAACATGCAAAATGGCTAAAAGTAACCAAAGAACTACCTTGGAGAGAACCAATAAGCTCACTTAACTTTGTACTAGCAAGCCATGTATGGCAACAAGACCACAACGGCTATACACATCAAGATCCGGGCTTTATAAACCATCTACTAACAAAAAAATCTGACACAGTAAGAATATATTTACCGTTTGATGCTAATACACTTATATCTACTTTCGACCATATAACAAAAACAAAAAACTATATAAATGTAGTAGTCGCGTCAAAACATAAAAGACCACAATGGCTATCAATGGAAGAAGCAATCAAACACTGTGAAAAAGGGTTAGACATATTAACCTGGGCATGTACATACGAAGGAAAAAATCCAGACATAGTATTAGCTTGTGCAGGAGATACTCCAACAGTAGAAGTTCTTGCTACAGTCTCTATACTAAAAGAACAAGCACCTACGCTTAAAATAAGAGTAGTAAACGTAGTAGACTTAATGAAACTAGAATCTAATGAAAAACATCCTCATGGATTAACAGACAAAGAATATGATAAAATATTTACAAAAGATAAACCTATAGTATTTGCATTCCACGGGTATCCTAATGTAATACATGAATTAACCTATAACCGAGCAAATAGAAACTTACATGTAAGAGGATACATAGAAGAAGGAACAATAACTACACCATTTGATATGAGAGTCCAAAACAAAATTGATAGATATCATTTAATTTTAGATGTAATAAACTATGTTCCAAAACTAAAAAATGCAAGTAAATTAAAAGAGTACTGTGAAACTATGCTAGAAAAACATCACACATATATTAGAGAATATGGAAAAGAGTTAAAAGAAGTATCTAGTTGGAAATGGAAAGATTAAAAAATAAGAATAGTATTTAATTTATCACTTTCTAATTGACATTTAAACTTCATTTGTGTATAATATGGCACAAATAAGGAGGAAGAATATGCCAATTGAAAATGGAATGAATGATTCAAGTGTTAACTTATTTTCATTAGAAGATTATATAAAAAGAATTAAACTTCTACCATCTGTTTTAGAACATTTAGACGAAACAAGTCTAGACTTCGATAAATATATGAAAATGCTTTCACAATTTGATTACGATTTTATTTCAAACTTTTTTTACAATTCACTATATATAGAATTAGAATCGAATCAAGCAATAGAAAATCATAGCTTTGATATCTCTTTCATAGATGATGAATCTTTACTTTTTGACACATTATCTATAAATAATAAAAGAATACATGCTTTACATAATTTCGCACTTAAAAGAGAAATAGAAGATGGTAAATTTACTGAAAGCGACTCTTATCGTCAAAAAGAAGTTAATGTAAGTAGATACAACCACACTGAAGGCAAAGAAGAAATATTCTGGCGTGGAGTGCAAGCAAAAGATGTCCCAAAGTTTATGAATGACTTTATAAAAATATATCGTTCTAGTGGAGTCTCTCTATTATATAGTAATCCATTCTTATTTAGTTCATTAATACATTTGCTTTTTGTTAGAATACATCCTTATTTAGATGGAAATGGCAGAACTGCTAGAATTATTCATAATATCAAATTCACTGAGATGGTAAACAAACTATATGGAACCAGATTAAAACTAAGTCCATTAAATCTATCTAAAAGTTTATTAATTAATAGGCAAATTTATGTTAATAAATTAAATAATATTTATTTTGATTTAAAACATGACAGCAATGAAGACGTAAACAAATGGTTTAACTTCATGTTAGATATGGCTGACGAACAAATTTACTATGCTACAAATCATTTAGAATAAAGAGTAGAATTTCCTCAACCAATATCTAATCCAATCGAGCCTGATTCTATGCGATTATCTCGTATAAAAAAAATACATTAATTATAGTAAAAAGAATATAATTGTTGCTTCACAAATTTAAAGCATTTAATTGAAAAATGCTTTTTTTTATGCTATTCTATTTATAGAATAGAAAGAGCTAAAGGTGATTTAAATGTTTGGGAGATTATTATACATAAGTGACAACGTAGCATACATAGAAAATAAAGGAACTGACGAAACAAAAGGAGACTTGCTTAATTTGCACTTAATTTTTGAACATGGAGACCAACATATACTTGGTGAAATCGTAGAAATAAGAGAAGAAAGAATAGAAGTTAGATTCTTAGGTGAATTTGTTAATGGAAAGTATTATAATGGTATTTTAAGAAAAGCAAGTTTAAATAGTACCATAAGAGTAATAAATAGAAATGAGCTTTTAGAATTAGTTGGTGTGGAATCAAAAGATACTTTTGTTTTAGGAAAAAGTGCAATCTATAAAGACTTTAATGTATGTCCAAGCATAAACGATTTATTCGCAAGTCACCTTTGCATATATGGCAATAGTGGTTCTGGAAAATCTTGTGGAGTATCAAGAGTAGTACAAAATATCTTAAGTAACAAAAATGCACTGGCATACAACGCTAATTTAATATTTTTTGACTCATTTGGAGAATACAAAAATGCATTCAAAAGTATAAACGCTATACATCCATACTATAATTACAAGTTCATAACATCGAGACTAAAAGACCAAGATGATGTAATGATAAATATACCACTTAATTTATTAAAAGTTGACGATTTTGGAATACTACTTCAAGCTGACAAACACTCTCAACTAACAATAATTGAACGTGCAATTAAATATGCAAAAATATTCTCACTAGACACACCAGAAGCAAACAAATATAAAAACAACATTATAGCAAAAGCATTAATAACAATACTATATAGCCAATCCACAGCAAGTCAAAAGAAAGATGATATCTTCTCTATAATAGATACTTGTCATACTCATGAATTTGATTTTGATTCTGAAATACCAGGAATTGGTTATACTAGAAGCTTCACAGAATGCTTTGCAATAGATTCAAAAGGACGCTTTGGAGAAGAAGTTTTAATTACTGAATACATATTAAAATTCGTAGACGAAGAAGTAGAAGAATTAAAAGAAATGCCAGATTCTGTATTCTCTCTAACACAATTAGCCAAAGCTCTAGAATTTACACTTATTAGTGAAGGATTTAATCAAAACAAAAATATGCACGACGATGCTCAACTATTGAAAGTTAGACTAAATTCACTTATTCGTGGAGAAGCTGGAAGATTCTTTACAGCAGAAAAATTCGTTACTCCAGCAGAGTTTATGACTAGTCTTGTAAGTAAGCAAGACAAAAAATCTCAAATAATAAATATAAATCTTGAAGGATTAGATGATACATTAGCAAAATCACTAGTTAAAGTTTATAGTAGAATAGTATTCGACTTTGCAAAATCAAACGCTAATCGTGCAACAGTACCATTCCATCTATTCTTAGAAGAAGCACATAGATATGTACAAAACGATAATGATATCTTCTTGCTTGGTTACAATATATTTGATCGTATAGCAAAAGAAGGACGTAAATATGGAGTAATACTAGATATTATAAGCCAAAGACCAGTAGAAATATCAGATACAGTAGTATCACAGTGTTCAAACTTCTTAATATTTAAAATGACTCACCCTAAAGACATTAAATATATTGAAGAAATGTTACCTAATATATCTGCAGATGTTATAGAGAAAATGAAAATTTTGCAACCTGGAACATGTGTTGCATTTGGAACAGCATTTAAAATTCCTATGATATGTAAGCTAGAAATGCCTAATCCTAGACCTTTCTCTGCAAGTTGTAATGTTTCGTCATACTGGGGTTCTAATATAGATATTAAAAATGATTTAAATGGTTCTCAAAGTCAAGCATCACCTACCAATATAGAACCTAACATGCAAGTTTCTCAAGGAATAAATAATAACTATTCTAATCCAGCACAACCAATAAATCCAGATAATCAAGGAATGCAATGATAATAAATGGAAAAGAATATAACGTAGATAATTTAGTTGAGAATATAAATATTGATTCAAATATACCATTAAAAAGAAAAAATGGATTAGTTCTTAGAAACTCACAACTAGAAATATTAAAAAGATATCACATAGATTATGAACAATTCAACACTTTAAATGCATTAATAAATGAGATAGAAGAAATACTTATAGATGAAGACCAAGAAGAACTAGAAATATTATCTATGGAATTACAAGAAATGAATTATTACAACTATACTAACAAATGATAACTTAAAACTTTGATAAGAAAAATCTCGTCTCTTTATAGAACAGGAATTTACTATTACACTTACGAGATAATTAATAAAGATAATTAATAAACGTATTTTTGCGATTGAATAAATAAAAACTATATGATAAAATGTATACACATGAAGGAAACTTCATAAAATAAAAAAGGAACACTTAAAATTGTCATGTTGAGTGTACCGTTGAAAATTGTATAATGCCTAGCTGTTGTTAAGTTAGGCGTTTTTCTTTTATATTATCTTGAAAATAATAGCAAGCAGAAAAAATACAATAAGTACTAATGCAAAGATTAAAAAGTCCTTTTTGCTCATTGTATCACCTCCCTTTTTTCAAAAGTTCGGTACACTCTAACTCTTTAAGTATTCCATATATTAATTGTAACACAAAACCTCAAATAAAACAAACATTAGTTTCATCGAAATAAAAAATATAAGTAAACTAGAATATCAAATCTTAGTTTTTTTGTTATTATAAAAGTCTTTTATGGTATAATAATAAAGAAAAATAAAGGAGTAATAACTTATGATGGCAATAACATGTGGAATAATTTTATTTTTAGGATTAGTTGTATTAGTTTATTATTCAGACCTTTTTGTAGAAGGAGCAAGCTCACTATCTATAAATTTGCATATACCCAAAATCATCGTAGCGCTTACAATAGCTTCTTTTGGAACATGTATGCCAGAACTTGCGATTTCATTTAATAGCATACAAACAGGAAATGTAGATATGACTTTAGCTAATGTAATAGGTAGTTCAATAGTTAATGTATTATTAATAATAGGACTAGCAGCAATAGTAAAACCAATTAAAGTAAAAGACAGGACAATAAAAAAAGAACTTCCATTATTACTATTAACAACATTAGTATTCTTTATACTTATTAGTGATTCTCTTTGGAATCCTGGTAGAGCAAACAATCTTAGTAGACCAGACGCTGGAATACTGATATGTTTCTTTATAGTTTTTATTGGATACATTGTATATGTTGTGAGAAAAAATAGACACGAAGACTTAGGCAAAGCAAAATATTCTTTGAAAAAGTCAGTACTTATAATAATAATTAGTATGATAGCAATCGCCTTAGCGAGCGATATAGTTGTAGATAATGCAGTACTATTAGCCGAGCAAATTGGAATAAGTCAAAAAATAATAACAATGACGATAATAGTAATAGGCACATCTCTTCCAGAACTAACAATGACTGTAGAATCTGCTAGAAAAGGTGAGTTTGACATGGCAGTAGGTAATATCATAGGGACTAATATATTTAACATATGTATTGTGCTAGGATTGCCAATATTAATTTTTGGCGGAATTGAATCAGTATCATTTAAACTTATAGATACTGCAGTAGTCTTACTAGCAGCAACCCTATTCTACATATTTTCAAGAAATGATAAAGAATTATCAAGAAAAGAAGGAATAATAATGCTTCTGATATTCATAATTTACTATGGATACGTATTAGCAACTTAATTATTAGGGAACTTTTATGTAACTTTAGTGTTACATTTTTCTTTACATAGTAAAAAACTAATGATA
>CAJUGE010000068.1 GCA_910586295.1 uncultured Bacilli bacterium
GGAGTAAAGAAGAGTTTAAAGATTATATGAAAAGCCGTATGCAGGAAAACTGCACGTACGGTTTTGTGAGGGGCGATAGACTAACCTCTCATTAAAACAAAAGAAAGAGAGGTGGGGTCGAGTTGTCTACTCGACTGGTAACTTTGATTAGAGATAATGTAAATATAATACGAGATTTTTTTAGACTAGTTAAAGGAAGTAAAAAGTGGATTTTTCTTTTGTTTTTTGGATCTATAATGGCACATTTATCAAGTTTGTTAATACCAATTTTTACTTCTAATATTATTTATGAAGTAACAAAGAATAATGTAGACGCAACATATATAAATATTGGATTATTAGCAATAACATATGTCGCTTATAATTTATTTTGGTACTTGAATTATATTTCTTATTCCTTTAACTTTAAATATAGTTATAAGAATTTGAGAGAAAGAATTGTTGATAAAGTTTTTACTTATGATTCCGAATTTTCTGATAAGTTATCTAAAGGTACAATTTTAAATACTGTGAATACTGATACAGCTAATTTATCTGAGATGATTGATAATGTTTGTGAAATAATGGTTGTCTTTGTTAAAGTAATTATTATGATATTTATATTTTTGAAGACTAATATTTATATTGGACTTATTGTTTTGTTACTTGAAAGTTTATATTTAAAATCATTTGATTATTGTAATATTAAAAGTACACAGTATTTAAGAGGTCAACAGAAATATAGAGATAAACTAACTGATAATCTTTCTCAGATATTAAATGGTTTAGGAGAAATAAAAGTTTTTAATATTTATGATAAAATTAAAAATAATTTTTATCTAATCGCTAATAAGTGGTCTGATCAATATATGGCAAAAAGAAAATATGTTAATATTAGGTCTAGTCTATTACCATTTATAATTCACTTTGGCAAAGTAATTTTATATTTAATTTTAGCTTTTTTAGTATTAAAAGGTAAATTTGAAGTTAATATGCTAATATTGTTGATTACTTATTTTGAAAATATTATGACTAATACAAAAGAACTGATGGGATATTCAAGACAAATTAGAGAATGGTCTATTTCTATTACTAGAATTAATAATATTTTAAACTATTCAAGTAAACAACAAATTGTTTTTGGGATGAATGATAATGATTATATAAGTGGCTTAGTTGAATTTAAAGATGTAAGTTTTTCTTATAAATCTAAAAACAAAGGAAATATAGAGGATATTAATTTTATTGCTGAGCCTAATAAAATAACGGCTTTAGTTGGGCATAGTGGAAGTGGAAAGACAACAATTACTAGTTTGATTCTTAGAAAACATAAAATTGATAGTGGTACAATATTAATTGATAATGATGATATTTATGAATATTCTAAAGATGTTTATTCTACTAATGTTGTTGGTGTTAATCAGTCGCCTTTCATTTTTAATATGAGTATAAGAAAGAATTTAAGTTTAATTGATTCTAACTTCGAAAACCAGATTAAAGCTTGTAAAAGAGTTGGAATTCATGATTATATAATGAGTTTACCAAAAGGATATAATACTATATTAACAGAAAATGCTAATAATTTCTCAGGAGGTCAAAAACAATTATTAGCTATTGCTAGAACATTGTTATCTAAAGCTGAAATATTAATTTTTGATGAAGTAACAAGCTCTTTAGATACACTATTGGTTGAAAAAATAAAAGAGATTTTTGAAAATTTAAAATTAGATCATACAATTATAATAGTAACTCACAAGAAAGACGTAATGAAAATTGCTGATAAAATTATTGTTCTTAATAAAGGTAAAATTGTGGGACAAGGAACACATAAAGAGCTTATGAAAAATAATGAATATTATATTGATTTACAAACTAATAATTATTCAAGTTCACATAAAAAACAAGATATTGATGTTGTAATGTCTGATGAAATCAGTAATGAATAATAGTTGTTTTTTCAATTTTTATATATATCATTATTATTTATAAGAGTACTTTTTACATTAAGTTTATTTTTTTGATGAAAAAATACTGCAAATCAAATAAAAGTATATTCAATATAAGAAATAAAAACTTTATAAAACTAACAAAATATGTTATCCTATAAATAGTTTAAGAATAAATAGGTGATTTGTATGTTTGGTAAAATAATAAAAGTAGAGAGTAATATATTAACAGTAGTAAATGAAAGTAGGACTGCACATTCAGAAATAATAGGTTATCACGTTATATTTGAGACAACTGAAAGAAAAGTAGTAGGAGAAATACTCGAAATGGATACTGAAATAGTAAAAATACTTTTAGTGGGAGAAATAATATTGGGTGTGTTTTCTCCTGGAGTAGTAAAAAAACCAAACAGTGATTGTATTCCAAGAATAGTAAATACAGACGAATTAGAATTAATTATTGGAAAGAGAACAAGTACAAGAGAATACTTAATATTAGGTAACTCTCCAATTTATACTAACTTTCCTGTATCAGTAAAAATAAATAATTTATTTGCAACTCACAGTGCAATTATAGGAAATACAGGTTCTGGGAAATCATGTGGTGTTGCAAGAATGCTTCAAAACCTTTTTCTAAGTAATCAAGAAAAACCTATTAATTCACATATAATTTTATTTGATGCTTATGGTGAATATGTTCGCACGTTTGAAGAGTTAAACACTATTCCGAACTTAGGATTTAAAAAATATACTACACTTATACAAAATACGGATGAAGAATTATTAAATCTTCCAGTTAATTTTTTAGGAGTTGATGATTTAGCTATATTACTTTCAGTAACTGATGCAGATCTTATACCTGTATTAGAAAAAACATTAAAATTAGTATATGTATTTACAAGTACTGATCCAAATGTAAAAGAGTATAAAAATGATATAATAGCAAAATGTTTACTAGACATACTAAGAAGTGGTAAAACTAGTTCTGTTATAAGAGATCAAATAATTGCAGTACTTTCTCACTATAATACTGAAAATCTAAATTTGGAATCTATAATAGAGCAACCAGGTTATAATAGAACCCTAAAACAATGCTTATTAATTGATGAACAAGGAAAAATGAATGCAATTTTACTTGTAACAGAGTTCTTACAAAAGTTTGAAAGAGTAACTCTCGATAGTATAGAAAGAAAAGAGGGAGTAGTTTATTCGTTAAATGACTTGTACTATGCTTTAGAATTTGCACTCATCAGTGAGGGGACTATCAATTCAAGTGTTGCTTATAGCAAAAATAATATACTTAAATCACGTCTTCAAACTATAATAAATAGTGATTATAAAGATGTATTTGCAGTAAAGGAATATATGCCTAAAGAAGTTTATGTAGAGAAATTATTCAAGCGAATTGATGGTACACCTGCACAACTTATTAATATAAATTTATCACATGTTGATGATAGATTTGCGAAAATTCTTACTAAACTCTATTCAAAGTTATTGTTCACATATACGACTAAATTAAAGAATCGAGGTTCTTACAGTATAAATATAATACTAGAAGAAGCACATAGGTACGTTCAAAATGACACCGACATTGATGTGATAGGATATAATATATTTGATAGAATTACTAAAGAAGGGAGAAAATATGGTACATTAATGACTTTTATAACACAAAGACCAAGTGAACTTTCTTCGACTGCCCTTAGTCAATGTGCTAATTTCATAGTATTTAGAATATATCATCCAAAAGACTTTGAAATAGTGAAAAATATAAGCACAAATATATCTGAAGAATCATTAGAAAAATTAAAAACATTAAACCCTGGAACAGCATTTGTTTTTGGCTCTGGATTTAAAGTTCCATTACTTGTAAGATTAGATTTACCGACTCCTATGCCAGAGAGCACTAGTCTAAGTGTAGATAAGCTGTGGTATTAAGGAGAATGAAAGTATATGAAAACATTAGGTATAGTAGAATATTCATACACAAAATAAGAAAATACAAAACTTAAATATAATATCAAAGATATATAGTGTTAGAAATCTATAAAGATGCAAGTGTAAGACATTAGTAGTAATATTAAGATAAAAACTAAAGAAAAAATAACTGATGTTACATTCTACTATGGTCTGGAAATAAAAAGAGGTAATAATGAAGAAAAAAAATTTAATTCCAATGTTATTAACTTTATTTATCGTACTTTTAATTGGTGGATTCTTTAATTATACAAATAAGGGATCAAAACAAAAAGAGTTGATAATTTATAAAAATAATAACGGACTTCCACATGATTCAAATCTATTGTGTTGTTCTACTAACGAAGTATATACAAAAATAAAAACAGAAACTGATAATGCTAAAGTACTAAATGTATCTGAAAAAGGTAATTATATTTTAATACAAGATGGAAAATTAAAATTACTAAATACAAATACTAATGAATTAAAAGTTATAAATTTAGAACCTATTTATGAAAGATATCAACTTCAAACTATTGGAAATGATAAATTATTAGGAATTACTTATTATAAAGATAATAATTATTATGAAACTAATCATGCGGGGTATTATGATTTACAAACTAATAAAAAACTATACGAAGATAAGTATTCAATAATAAAAGCAGAAAATGAATATTATTTAATAGCAATTAATAAAGATGGAGAAGAATTTGTACTTTCATCAAATGAAGAAAAAGAATTATTTAGAAATTCTAATCTAGATAATAATGTGAAAACAAGTATACTTGTATATAAGGATAAAATATTATTATCTAAATATATAAAGGAAAAGAATAAATATAATTTATATAATACGAACTATGATTTGTTATTAGAAAATATTTCGCTATTAAGTGTAAAAGAAGATAAAATCTATACAATTCAAAATGATTTTTTAATTATCTATAACTTTGAACTTAACAAATTAATAGAATGTGATATTAGTAATTATAATATTGAATTTATAACTAACCAATATGCCATATTCGTTAATAATGATATTTTATTCTTACTTGATTTAAATACCTTAGTTGAAACGAGAGTTTATGGTTTAGAAAAAATATATACTTTTGCAAATACTTATCAAGGTTATAAAAAATTTGGAATACATGAAGAAAATAAGAATAAAGAAGGAATATATATTTATTTAACTAAAATAGAAAATAAGGAAGAAAATAAACTTGATACTTTAGATAAAGAAATATTGATAAGTGAAGATTTAGAAATAAATATACTAGAACTTGATGGAAAAAGAATGAAAGAAAGTGAAATAGGTGGAATAATAAGTGAGTGATTTCTTGTTTCACTTATAATAAAAAGTATTGTAATGATACGAGTACTGTTATAGTATATTGAAAAAAGGAGAAAAATATGAGGAATAAAAAGGTATTAAAAATTATAACACTAATTCTATTTATAATATCACTATCTCTTGGAATAATAGGATATAAATATAAAATAGACCATCCAGAAATACTTCCTTACATAGTCTTGGGAAATAAAAATGGATATGAATATATGAAAATATATAAAGAAATAAATGGGGAATATTGTATAAATGAAAACTGTGAAGGAGAATTATATTTAAAGATTATGAGTGAAATGAAAGAAGTTGAACTAATCGCAGGGAATAAAAATACAAAATATCTTCTAATAAGTGATGAAAAATTAAAACTAATAAATATTATAGATAGAACAGAACTAATAATCTCTGAAATACCAGAAGGTTCTTATTCTTTAATCTTAGAAGACGGAGAAACTTACAATCAAAATAATCTTGGTTTAGAACCGCTAGGAATAGTATTTAACACAGGGAAAATAAAAGGTTTTTACAATCTAAACTTAAACAAAATAATGTATGAAAATATTTATGATAATATAACAGTGATGGATAAAGACTTTTTAATTGATACTAAAGAAAACAAAATAACATTATTACGCATAAATGAAGAACAAGAAATATTAGAGATTGATACAGAAAAAGATTATGCTACAAGAAAAGTAGAGATAGAAGATGAAAAAGCATTTATTACATTTAGTAGTTATCGAAATCAAAGTACTATGTACAAAATATATGATTTAAAAACAAAAAGTGAGATAGGTGAATTTGAAGGTGTCTTTGATAGGATAACAAAGGGAAATAATAAAATAATTACCCTTCTAGACCAAGAAGTTATAGTCTATAATATGGATGGTTCAATATATCAAAGACGAGAAATATCAGCAAGTGATAAATATAATATGATAGATAATTATTATGTGACTATTCAAAAAGGAAACCTATTGTTAATTGATTTAGAAACTAATGAAGAAAAAGTACTTATGGAAATGGATACTAATATGCACTTAGACAAAATGTACAAAGACGTAATAACTGAAAACGGAAAAATAACTCAAGCATTAAGAGTAGTTTTAAGAGAAATTAATGATGATGGGCAAATAACCAAAACATACAATATATATTTAAATTTAGAAACAAAAGAAGTAAAAATAGAAGAAGACTAATATCATTTGATAAAACCTCCATACTAGTGTATTATTTAGTTAAGGAGGTTTTTATGAATACCAAAATAATAGAAAATGACATATGGTTATTTAATATAAAAACAAATGAAATTTTAAAATTACAAAAAATAGATTTATTAACTAAACGATATGTTTTAGCAAGAAAAAGTATAATTATAGAAAACAAAGAAGAATTAGAAACTTTAATTTTAGAAAATTTTAATGAAAGCAAAAATATGAATTTCTGTCTAGGAATTATACCGCATAAAGTAATAAAAAGAATAAAAGAAGAAACAAGAAATGTCAAATATAGAAAAATAATAGAACTTCTATCAAAAAGTGACAAATACACATTAACCATTAGTCAAAGCGAAATTAAACATATGAAAAAGTCTTCGCTAACTAATAATGACATTATAGACTTTACAAAGAATTTAGATATCCTAATAACTGAATTTGATGAAGTAAGCTATAGTATATATAATAGGAGTCAACACGCATTAAGATTTAAAAAGAAAATAAATGGAATAACTTATATAACAGTAGCAGTCATTTCTAACAAATATCAAACTTTTAGAATACAAACTGTTTATATAGATAAAGATGACTTTTTAAAAATCTACTCTAAAAATACAAAATAAAAAAAAGAAGTCGGTTGCCCAACGTCTAATAGACTAGCCCTAGACACACATCCGAAATGTTTGGGTCTCACACTTCTTTTTGTAATATAATTTTAACATAAGTCTTAATCGTTGTCAAATAGACTAATAAGGTTTATAATATAAGAAAGAAAGAGGGAATAAGTATGTCAAAAATAATATTAACAGGAGATAGACCAACAGGAAAATTACATCTTGGCCATTTTGCAAGCTCACTAAGACTTAGACTAAAATATCAAGAAGAGGGAGATTATGATGAAATGTATGTTTTTTCTGCTGATATGCAAGGTTTAACAGACAACGCAAAAAATCCCGAAAAAATAAAAGAAAACGTTTTTGAAGTAATAAAAGATAATTTATCTATAGGATTAGATCCTAAGAAAATAACATTCTTTGTGCAATCTGGTGTTCCAGAGTTAAATGAATTAACAATGTTTTATCTAAATTTAGTAACTTTATCTAGATTGAAGAGAAATCCTACAATAAAAGAAGAAATAAAACAAAGAGGATTTGAAGAAAGTATACCAGTAGGTTTTCTTACTTATCCAATAAGTCAAGCAGCGGATATAACAGCATTTGATGCAAACGTCATTCCAGTAGGTGACGACCAAATACCTATACTAGAACAAGTATGTGAAATAGTGGACACATTTAATAATACCTATGGTGATACTTTAGTAAGACCTAAATATGTAATACCAGATAATAAGAGTTCACGTAGACTTCCAGGAACAGATGGAAAAGCCAAAATGAGTAAATCTGCAGGAAATTGTATATATCTATCTGATGACACAGAGACTGTAAGGAAAAAAGTAATGAGTATGTTCACAGATCCTAATCATATTAAAGTTGAAAATCCAGGAAATACGAAAGATAATCCAGTATTTATATACTTAGATGCATTCTGTGAAGATAGAGAAAAATTTGAAGAATTAAAAAATCATTATGAACGTGGTGGTTTAGGCGATAAAGTAGTAAAAGAATATCTATTTGAAGTCTTAGAAAGTATTTTAACACCAATAAGAGAAAGACGTGCTTACTATGATGAACATCCAGAAATAGTAGAAGAAATTATTAAAGAAGGCACTGCTCATGCAAGAGAAAAAGCAAGAGAAGTTCTTAATAAAGTAAGAAAAAGTATAGGTGTAGAATATTTTAAAAAGTAATTAATTTAATAGCGAAAAAACATTAGATGTCGCTCAATATTTTATTTCAAAAGATGAAGATAGACTTTTATTTAACACTAAAGATGTAGAACTAAATTGAAGAAAATTTTATGAAGGAAATGCAAGATTGAACAAATATCTTTTTTTAGCACAAGTAGTTTATTTGGCAAAATATGATAAATGCCTTTTCAAAGATGATTTTAAGGCATATGTGAATGGACCTGTTATAGAAGATATTATGTCTTCTTATCAGAGATTAACAGGAGAAAAGAATAATGAAATTCCAAAAGAAGTAAAGGAGTTTCTAGATAAAATATATTTGTCGTTAGAAAATGCAACTTATGAAGAACTAATCGAAATAACGCATGAAGATCCAGAATGGATTAGATTAAATGATAATACATGGAACGTACCAATAATGAATATAGAAAATAATAAAGAAGAATATAAAAAACGTTATAAAGGATTAATTGAAGCATTAAAATTATGATAGAAAATGATAAAATCAAAGTTGGTCAAGTTCTATGGCTTAAAGTAAGATATCAAATAGATTTAGTAGCAGAAATCGCTCATCCTATGCTTGTTGCAAAAATAAATTAAAATTATATTGAAGTAATTGCATTAGACAAAACTACTTCAATTATATAAAACATGCAATTACTATATAAATAGTGAACCCCTAAAGAAAGTGTCATATTTGAGGATAGTTGTGTACAACTTAACACAAAAATAATATTAGAATGGGATAATATTTTGTTAAAAACACGAAAAACTGAAAAACTTTTAAGTAAAAATAAATTAGAATATTTATTGAAAAATTATGAAGAATATCAGAATAATAATATATTATTAGAAGAGAGAATTATACATATGTCAATAAATGAAATAAAGATGTTAAATCCATTGTTGCAAGAAGTAGTATAAAACATTTTTCAAGTCATAATGGCTTGTTTTTCTTTGAAATTCAAATCATATATGATAAACTAATTTTAGAGGTAATCAAATATGGAAAATTTAATAATAGAAAGATGGAAAGATAAAACTAGAAATGATGGTGTATCTAGTATAATATTAAAAAGAGAAAAATTAGAATTAGAAATAAAGTTTCAAGGAAATTTAGATTTATATTTTTCTATAAGCAATTTTAATAATAATCCAGTATTTTTAATTGGAAAAGATAATTATAAAATTTATGAATTATTTGATGTACTTTATAACGAAGTATTAAATGGTATAACGTATTATAAAGATACACAAAGTGAATTAAATAGAATGATTTTTTATGTACAGTTTCGAGGAGAAGATTACCATCAAATATTAAAAGAAAAAGAAGAACAAAATAAAGAAAGAAGAAAGAACTCTCTACGTCATGCAAAAAGTACAGGACTAGTTGATGGCGATTCTATAATATGGAAAAGTGATGATTTTTACCCAGATGTAGCACCATACTTTAAAATAGAAAGCTTAGAAAACTCTTACCAAGTATCATTTGGTGTACCCAATATAGAAAGAGAACTTACAGAAGAAGAAAAGTTTTTTCTTCCTAAAATAGAATATGATTTAATCTCAGTAAGACTTAGAAATAGTGGCTCTAGATATGACATGTTTAATATACCATTTATGAAACTATTTAATTCTTTAATGGAAATGGATATAGAAGATAATCAAATATATTTAGAAGAATATTTAATAGAAGAAGAACAAAAAGAAGGACATGACTTAAAGCATATTCTTACACAAAATAAAAAAATAGAAAGATAATTTAATAATTTCACATAAAATACACGTTTACAATTTATAATGAGACAAGAAAAGGTGGGTGAGAACATGAATATTTTAGTAGTAGATGATGAAATGCTAATAAGAAACGTTATAAAAGATTACTTAGAAAATGAAGGTTATGAAATATTTGAAGCAGAAAATGGACTAGAGGCTATAAGAGTATTCAAAGAAGAAAAGATAGACTTAATAATACTAGACATAATGATGCCAAAAATGGATGGATATGAAACACTAAAAGAACTTAGAAAATTAGGAGAAACTCCAGTAATCATGTTAACTGCAATGAAAGAAGAACTAGATAAACTTCATGGATTTGATCTAGGTGTAGATGATTATGTTACAAAACCATTTAGCCCTAAAGAAGTAGTAGCAAGAGTAAAAGCTATTTTAAAAAGAGATGGAAAAATAAAAGAAATCTATCAATATAAAGATTTAATGATAGATTACAAAGGAAGAAAAGTAACTATAGATGAAAAAGAAATAGAACTTACACCAAAAGAATATGAGTTACTTACATACTTTATAAGTAATAAAGGAATAGCTTTGTCTAGAGAATCATTATTAAATGTAATCTGGGGTTATGACTTTTATGGTGATTATAGAACAGTGGATACTCATATAAAAATGCTAAGAAGAAGCCTAGGAAAGTATAGGGACTTAATAAAAACCGTAAGGGCGGTGGGTTATAAATATGAAACAGAATAGTATAAGTTTGACTATGCATATATGGTCTCATTTAGCTATTTTTCTTACGTTAATAATAGCATTCCTATGGATTTTTCAAGTATTGTTTTTTGATATTTATTATGAAAGAAGAACAACATCATTAATAGAAAAACTAGCACTTAAAACAAAAATATACTATGAACGAGCAAAAGAAGTATCATATTATGATGAATTATCATATGAAAACAATGCTTGTATTCAAATTATTAGAGATGGTGAAACAATTTATAGTTCTAATGGTACAAGAAGAGGATGTCTTTATGTAAAAGAAGAAAATGAAGGTGCAGTTAATAGTTATATAACAGACTTCATAACAAGTGGAAAAAACAGAAGAAACTATAAAATAATAAACCCAGTTCTAAATAATGATACATTAATAAGTGCAGTAAAATATGATGATAATACATATGGTTTTATAAATGTTTCGCTAGAACCAACAGATCCAGCAATCAACATAATTAGAGAAGAACTGATAGTAATAACTGTAATTGTTTTTATATCATCATTCTTTATAGCTTATTATATAAGTAAGAGAATTTCTACTCCAATACTTAAAATAAATAAACGTGCAGCCTTACTAGCCAAAGGAGACTTATATACACCATTTGAAACAAATGAATACATAAAAGAAATAAAAGAATTAGGTGATACTCTTAACTATACTAAAGAAGAACTCTCAAAAATAAATGAAACAAGAAAAGACTTATTAGCAAATGTATCTCATGACTTAAAAACTCCACTTACAATGATAAAGGCCTATGCAGAAACTGCAAGAGATTTAAATAAAAACAACGAAAAGAAGAGAGAAGAAAACCTTAACATAATAATAGAAGAAGCAGAAAGATTAAACATATTAGTAAATGATATACTTGAACTATCTAAAAATGAATCTGGTATGGAAACACTAAATAAAGAAAGATTTAACTTAAAAAGTGAAATAGAGACTATAATACATAGATTTGACTATTTAAAAGAACAAGAAAGTTATGATTTTGTATTTGAATGTGAAAAAGATATATTTATAACTGCAGATAAAAATAAAATAACACAAGTTATTTATAACTTAATAATAAATGCAATAAATTATACTGGTTCAGATAAAAAAGTAATAATTAAAATAGAAGAAAAGAAGAAATACTTAAGAGTATCAATAACAGATACTGGAAAGGGAATTAACCCTAGTGAGTTAAATAAAATTTGGGAGAAATATTATAAAAGCGAAAAAAATCATCAAAGAAATAAAATTGGAACGGGGTTAGGGCTATCAATAGTAAAAACAATTTTAATTAATCATGGATTTAAATATGGAGTAAAAAGTACAAAAGGAAAGGGAACGACATTCTATTTTGACGTAAACATATAAAAATCATAAGTTTTTCACAATAATTTCACTTAAGACTGGTAAAATTAAAAACATAAGGAAGGTGATAAAATAATTTAAAAAAAGAAAAAAATATACAATCCTCTAAAAACCTATAAAATCACATAGATTAAAAACTGTTAAGAGATACTTTTACTGTATCTCTTTTAATTTACATAGTAAAATAATAGTGTTAAAATAAAGTAAAATTAAGAGGAGTGTTGATAAATGTGAAAAATCAGAAAAAAATATTAGTAATAATTTTTATGTCTTTATTAGTTTTCTTTACAGTGACGCTAAAAGCAGACTCGGGATGGGATGGAAGCTATGATAGTGGAGGAAGCTCATCTTGGGATAGTGGTTCTTCTTGGAGTGGAAGTTCAGGTGGAGGAAGCTCATCTTGGGATAGTGGTTCTTCTTGGAGTGGAAGTTCAGGTGGAGGAAGTTATTCTGGAACTAGTAATCCTGTTGTAAGTATAATAATTATAATTGTATTTGTATATATAGTTTATAAAAGTATGGTTAATGATAAGAATAAAAAACAAGTTAAATCAAATATTAGTTTTAAAGTAAGTCCACTTAAAATAGAAGTAATAAAAGAAATTCTTCCAGATTTTGATAAAAATGAATTTAGACAAAGTTCGTATAGTATTTATAAAAATATACAAGAAGCATGGATGAATTTTGATTATGAAACTCTTAAGCAAAACACTACAAATGAACTATATAATACTTATCGTTCTGAATTGTTAGCTTTGAAAGCAAAGAAACAGAAAAATATAATGAAAGACTTTGAACTATTAGATTTTGAAATAGTTGATATGGAAAAAGGTGTAGAAAGTGTATCACTTAAAGTAAGGGCATTGATAAAATGTCATGATTATGTAATAAATAGTAAAGAAGAGGTAGTAAGAGGTACTTCTAAAAGAAAAGTAGTATATAACTATGAAATGACCTTTACAAAGGGTTTAAATAAAAATGATAATAAATGTCCAAATTGTAACGCACCTTTAGAAAACGTTTCTTCATCTACATGTCCTTATTGTAATTCAACAGTTATAAGTACAAATCATGACTGGGTGTTATCTAAAAAACAAGTAATCAGTCAAGAAATGGAATAGTTTACACACTTCACAAAAGAAACTTATCGTTTTCACATAATTTTCACTTTAGACTGATAGAATAATAAACATGAAGGGAGAAGTGATAATTAAGTATAAGAAAAAGAAAATATACAATCCTCTAAAAACCTATAAAATCACATAGATTAAAAAACTGTTAAGAGACATCGATTATTAAATGTCTCTTTTAATTTAATATTAAGTGATGCAAGTTTTAAAATTATTTGACTTTTAATGTTTCATGTATTATTATCTAAACAAAGTGGAAATATGATTTTTGAGAGTTTACTTAATTAGCTGTTACTAAAAATAGGAGATGGTGTATGTATGTTATATAATGATGATATAGATGAATTTACTCTTGACTTGAGTTTAGAATCGCGTTTAGATAGATATATAAAAGATAATTTTTATCCTGCATATACTATTTCTATGTTGGCTTCTGTTTTTTTAGTGGGTGGAGCAATTCGTGATTTAAGGTTTGCTAAAAGACCTAAAGATTTAGATTTTGTAGTTCATGGCGAATTAAATTTGGATTGGGTTCAAGATGTTTTAAAGAAATTTAATATAGATTATGCATTTAATAGATTTGGTGGCTTTAAGATAAATTATAATGGCATTAATGTTGATTTGTGGCTTACTAATGATTTGTTTTCTGCGATGCAATATAATGTTGATGGATTGTATTATGATGTGAAAAATAAGAGGTTATTATCTTTTACGTATGAAGATTTTATTGTTAATGGCCTTGTAGAAATAAATCCTCATAATAATATAGATAGAGGTAGAGAGTTGAAGTTGAAAGAATATCAAAAAAAATGTTTTAAAACTTTAGTTAATTTATCTTAGTGTCTTAAATGTTAAGCATAAGATGACTATACAGTTCTTTGATAAAAGTATATGAAATTGATAATTAATAATTTTATATGAGAAATTTAAAGTTTATAGAAAGATGAATTTTTTGGTCTAAAATAGTTATTTTGTACATAAAATAAGGGTGTAAAAGTAAAAAAATTATAAAAATGTAAAAAAAGTGTTCACAAATTGAAAAAATTATGGTAACATTATATTCGTACTGGAAAAGGGGATATACTCGAGATATTGCCCTCGGGAAGGTACACTTATTATGGAGAGTTAGCGAAGTGGCTAAACGCGGCAGACTGTAAATCTGTTCCTTCGGGTTCCATGGTTCGAATCCATGACTCTCCACCACTTAGATTATTGCCTCGTAGCCAAGTGGTAAGGCACACGACTTTGACTCGTGCATTCGGTAGTTCGAATCTACCCGAGGCAACCAACTATATGATGACTCGCTAGCTCAGTCGGTAGAGCATTTGACTTTTAATCAAAGGGTCTGGGGTTCAAATCCCCAGCGAGTCACCATTAATTAAAATTTAGGTGCCGCCTCGGTGGCGGAATTGGTAGACGCAAGGGACTTAAAATCCCTCGACTGTTAAAGGTCGTGCCGGTTCAAGTCCGGCCCGGGGCACCATAATTTATTGGAGGAATACCCAAGTCTGGTTGAAGGGACCGGTCTTGAAAACCGGGAGGTCGGGAAACCGGCGCAGGGGTTCGAATCCCTTTTCCTCCGCCATTTAAAAATTAATATCGCGGGATAGAGCAGTCTGGTAGCTCGTTGGGCTCATAACCCAAAGGTCGTAGGTTCAAATCCTTCTCCCGCAACCAATGGTTCCGTGGTGTAGCGGTTATCACACTCGCCTGTCACGCGAGGGATCGCGGGTTCAATTCCCGTCGGAACCGCCATAGTGGCTTCATAGCTCAGTTGGCAGAGCACAAGACTGAAAATCTTGGTGTCGTTGGTTCGATTCCAACTGAAGCCACCATCTAAAATTTTTTATTTATCGGGAAGTGGCTCAACTTGGTAGAGCACTCGGTTTGGGACCGAGTGGTTGCAGGTTCAAATCCTGTCTTCCCGACCATTTTTTTATAATAATGTCCTCATAGCTCAACTGGATAGAGCGTTTGACTACGGATCAAAAGGTTATGGGTTCGACTCCTATTGGGGACGCCATATTAAGTATATTATCTCCTATTATTAGGGGTTTTTATTATTTGTAAAAATTGTAGTTTATATAGTATAATTAGTATTTGTTAAAGAGGTGTAAATATGACTATAGAAGATGAAATAATTTTTAGTCAGTAAATTTATTTGAGAAAAGATATTAAAAATAGTAGAATAGATTTTTATGATAATGCTTTAAGTTTTATAATGAATAGTAAAGAAGTTAAAGATTCTTCTTTGAAGATATCAGATGAAGAATCTTGTTGTGAGATTTTAGGATTGGTAGTTAGTCCGATTTCTCAATATACTTTTAGTTGTAGATTTTCTATGATGTATTGTGTAAGTGATGGGGTTAATTTTGAAAATAGAACTATGGATGGTTTATTACTTTTTAATGTTTATAATAGCATAGAGTTAATAGGAAATATTGAAAGATTCAATAAAAATGGTTTTATTGGTTCTTCTGAACTTATTGAGAAATTTTATGTAAAAGATGGGAGTTATCAAAGATATTTTAATTATGGTGGTACTGAATATTATGGAAATGAATATATTGATAGTAAGGATTTTGAAAGAGTAAATGAATTTAAAGAAAATGTAGTTAAATTAATGAGAAGTAGAAAAATTTAACTTGAGTTTTAGTTAGATACATGTTACTATGTTTATGTAAAGTGACGACGAAGGAATAAGTTTATTTTCTATTTATAGAGAGTTAGTGGTTGGTGCAAACTAATATTAGGTTTAAATTTTCCTGCCTTCTAAGCGAAATATTAAAAGTATTTCCGGTTAATAGCCGTTATGAGAATTAAGTAAATTAAAGGATGGCACCGTCTTTATGACTCCTTGTGTTCATCCTTTTTGTTTTTTTGGAGGAGAGATATGAAAAATAAAGTAATTACGAGTAGAGAAGATGATTTTGCTCAGTGGTATACTGATGTAGTGAAAGCAGCTAGGCTTGCTGATTATACTGCAGTTAAAGGATGTATTGCAATAGAGCCTAATGGGTATGCTATTTGGGAGAAAATGCAAAGTATTCTAGATAAGAAATTTAAAGAGTTAGGTCACGTTAATGTTCAAATGCCTATGTTGATACCAGAGAATTTATTAAAAAAAGAGGGAGAATTAGTAGAAGGTTTTGCACCTGAAGTTGCTTGGGTTACAAGTGGTGGAAGTAAATTACTTGATGAAAAATTATGTATTAGACCAACAAGTGAAACTTTGTTTTGTGATTATTATAGTACTCATGTTAAATCTTATAGAGATTTACCTATGCTTTATAATCAGTGGTGTAATGTATTAAGATGGGAGAAAGAGACTAGACCTTTTCTTAGAAGCAGAGAGTTTTTATGGCAAGAAGGGCATACAGTTCATTCTAGTGAAAAAGAGGCTTTAGAAGAAACTAAAAAGATGATGGATGTTTATGTATGGTTTCATAATGAAATACTTGCGATTCCGTCAATTACAGGAATAAAAACTGAAAAGGAAAAGTTTGCTGGTGCTGAGTTTACACTTACTAATGAGGCTATGATGTATAATGGTGTGTGTTTACAATCTGGAACTTCTCATTATTTTGGACAAAAGTTTAGTAAGGCTTATGATGTTAAATTTTCTAATAAAGAAAATAAAGAGGAATATGTTTATCAAACTTCTTGGGGTACTACAACTAGAATGATAGGTGGGCTTATTATGGTTCATAGTGATGATTATGGTCTTGTTTTACCACCAAGAATTGCGCCCAAGCAAGTGGTTATTATTCCGATTGGAAATAGTGATAAAGTTAATGAATTAGTTAGAAGTTATGAATCTAAACTTAATAATGAAGGTGTTGTGACTTATGTAGATAATAGTGAAAAGAGTCCAGGGTTTAAATTTGCAGAGGCAGAGGTTAATGGTATTCCTGTTAGAATTGAAGTCGGAGAAAGAGATTTAGATAATGATGTAATAGTTTTTGTTAGACGTGATACTCGTGAAAAGATTTGTGTTAACTTAAGTGATTTGGATGTTGTTAACTATACAAAAGATTTACTTGAAATAATTCAACGTGATATGTATGAGCGCGCTAAGAGGCGTAGGGATGAACTTACTTTTGAAGCATACAATTTAGATGATTTTAAGAATATAATGGCTAAGACTCCGGGATTTATTAAAGCAGACTGGTGCGGTAATGAAGAATGCGAAGTTAAATTAAAAGAAATAAATGGATTAAAATCTAGATGTGTTTTAGAAAATGAAAAATGTATAAATGGTAATTGCGCGGTTTGTGGGAAAGAGGCTAAACATTTGGTAATTTGGGGTATACAATATTGATATTTATAAAGATTTCTGTGGTGAGAAGTCTTTTTTTCTTAAATTTTTCTTAAAATTTTTAAACAAAGTTGAAGATTTACTATTTTTTGGGTATAATAGTAATTAAGGTGGAGATATGGATAATAAAATAGAAAATAAAAAGAAATTGAATGTTAAAAGATTAGGTATTTTTTGTGCTTGTATATTAGTTTTACTTATTGTTTTAATAGTATTTATTAATAGTCTTATAGAGGAGGCTAAGTTAAAAGAAACTATAGAATATAAATTAGGAGAGGTAGGATATTCAAGTGGGGAAATTAAACTTATAAAAGAAGAGTTGAATGATAAAGAAATTGAAAAGATTTTGAATAGTACATATAATAAGAACTTATCAAAAGTTATTAAAGAAAAGTATTTTATTTTTTCTAATTTAGATAAGTATTTAGATTATTTGAATGAAAATAGTAGTGTGACTCCAACTAAAGCTATTTCTATTGTTAATACTGGTGCTAATAATGAGTGGTATTCTAATATTAAAGAGACTGATACAAGTAAAAATGAGTTGATGTTAGTTAATAAATTTTATGGTTTAAGTGAGAGTTATGAACCTAGTGATTTAGTTAATGTTTCTAGTACTTATGGGTATGAAGGAAAGAAAGTTAGTGAGAGTATTTATGATAGTTTAACCAACATGTTAGATGCTGCAAAAGAAAATGGCTATACATTATTAGTAAATCAAGGTTATAGAAGTTATGCTGATCAATTAGAAGCATATACTGATATTGAGGATGTAAATGGAACGGAAGTGGCAGATGCTCGTGCTGCAAGAGCAGGACATTCAGAATATCAAACTGGCCTTAGTGTTGAACTTTCAACTTATGGAGTAGAAGTTGGCACAGAAACAGAATGGCTACTTGATAATTCATATAGATTTGGTTTTGTTGTACGATATCCTGAGGGTACTAGTGATATTACTTGCTTTACATCTGATGCTTGGAGAGTTAGATATGTTGGTCGTGATGTTGCGACTAAAATGCATAATGAAAACATAACATTTGATGAATATTATGAATTTTATTTAAATAAATAGGGAGTGATAGGTATGAATAAAAAAGTTGTGGTTTTAGGTGGAGGTAATGGACTTTCTGTTCTTTTAAGTGGACTTAAGAAATTTCCTCTTGACATAACAGCGATAGTTAGTGTTTCTGATAATGGAAGTAGTACTGGTAGGCTTAGGGAAGAGTTTCATACACCAGCAGTTGGTGATATTAGAAGAGTTATTATTTCGCTTTCTGAGACTGAGCCTTTGGTTGAAAAATTGTTTAATTATAGATTTAATACTTCGAGTGATTTAAATGGGCATGCAGTTGGAAATCTTATATTGACTGCTGCTAAAGAGATTACTGGTAATTTGAGTGATGGAATAGAGGCTTTATCTAAAGTATTTAATTTGAAGGGTAAAGTTGTGCCACTTACTGAGGATGATGTTGTTTTAATGGGAGAAATGGAAGATGGTACTATAATAAAAGGTGAAAGTGAAATTACTTTATGTGATAAGAAAATTAAAAGAGTTTTTTATGAAAATGAGCCAGTTGTTACTAAAGAAGCAATTGAATCAATAAAAGAGGCTGATTTAATTATTCTTAGTATGGGTAGTATTTATACATCTATTATTCCAAATTTAATTAATAAAGAAGTCAGAGATGCGATTGATGAATCTAATGCTAGGTTATTGTATGTTTCTAATATGGTGACTCAACCTGGTGAGACAGATGGGTTTAGTGTAAGTAATCATGTTAGTTTACTTAATTCTTATTTAGGGCAAAAGAAGTTAAATGCAGTTGTTGTAAATGATAAGGAGATTGATGAAAATATTCTTAAGTTATATAGAAGTCAAGAGCAAAAAGATCCAGTTTTGGTGGATTATGAAAATCTTAAAAATATAGAAGTTTTAGGTGATGATTTCTTTATAGTAGATAACGGCATGATAAGACATGATTCTTTAAAAGTTGCTTTTTCAATATTTTCATATTTGATTAGATAATTAACAGTTTCTATTGATTTTAGAAACTTTTTTTGTTAAAATTTATTTTACTGTTGTTTTATAGGAGACGAGAGAATGAAACATGTTATGTATAATTCAAATATTGATTTTAGAGATTTATTATTATATGCGAAAGGAAGATATAATATAAGGGTTTTCTTATTTTTGTTTGTTACATCTTTTACGGCATTATCTTGCTTACCTATGGATGTTCTTATAAGAAATAACGACTTAATTAGTAATCTGGTTTCTTCGTTAGTAATTACATTAATGGGTGGGTGTGTTTCTAAAGAGGTTTGTAGGAAATATGCAAAGATTAAAATTTCTATGATATCTAAATTGTTAAAGGAAGAAGATGTTCATATTTCAGAAGAAGATTTAGAAAATGCTGTGTCTTCAAATATTGATATTTTGGAAGAAAGAATTAGTTTAAATAATGAAGCAATTGATTATTTTTTAGTTTTAGATAGAAATAAACAGATTAAAATTTTGGAATCAATTAAAATGGATTTATATTTGGCTAAGGGAAGAACTATTGATAGGAGTTTATATGTTCTTGATGATAGTGAAATTAGAAATGTTGTTATTCCTGAAGAAGAAGTAAAAAAACTTAGATTAGGGGAAAATTATGATAAAGGTAAATTACAAAGGAAAATTAAGTAAGGATATAGAAGGGGTAAATGAGAAGTATATTTTTATTTCTAGTAATAAAAGTATGCTAATTCTTGATGTCATATTAGGTTTGCTTACTGTTGTTTTGGGTTATAAAATTAATAAGGAATATATTGATGCTCTTGTACTTGGCTTGAAAACTTTTGGGGTTTGTTTTGGATTGACTTTGGTGAAAGGATTAGCTGAGAAGAGAAAAGTGTATATTGCTAGAAATAAATCTCAAGGTAGATTACATATGTTTTCTAAATATTTGAAAGCTAATAAGATTAGTATTAGTGAGAATGATTTAAAAAGTGCTACTGTTTCTAGTAATTTGATAATAGACCATAATAAGAATGTTTTGGGGCAGGCAGTGAGTTATCAAATAAGTTCTAGTGATAAAAAGAGAATGTTAATAGAAATGAAAGAAAGTATTGCGGAAAGTATTTCTAATTTTAGAGTTAGAGTATCTTTACTTGAACAAAAAGAATTTGTAGATATTCAAGGCAGTGATGTAAATCTTTATTTAGTTGAAAGCTATGAATTATCTAGAGAGAGTGGTGCTAGAACTTTATCTAAAGGCAAGAATAGGTAGATATAATAAAAGTTCCTAAGTATTTTAGAAACTTTTATTTTGTTTTGAATATTAATTTTCTATAAGCCAGATGAAGTTGAATGTCGTTTTATGTCCTTCTTTACTTCTTATTAAAAGGGTTGTTCTATAGTCATTGTTAGGGTTATTTGGCGTCTTTCCTAAATATATTACTTTATTTTTTATGTTTATAGTGGAAGTAAGAATAGTTTTGTTTAGGTCCCATTTTAATGATATGTAATCTTTAGTGGTTTTTATCTTATATATTTCTATGAAGTAAGGATATTGTTTTATGCTCTTTACTTTTCTTTTTGATAATTTAGTTAATAGTGTAGCATTACAATGAAAGAAATAGTCTATGTTTTCTGAATAATTGTTTTTTATGTTAATTGTATCTACTAATTTGTCATTTTTAATAGTTAATTTTTTTAAAATTTTAGTGTTTTGTGATATTGTTTTTATTGTTATACCATTTTTGTTTTTAAGAGTAACATAAATTTTTTTGGGTTCTTGTTTTTTAGTGATTACTATATTATGAGAATAATCTTTTTTATAAAATTCTTTTGTTATAGTGCTACCATATCCAGAGGATGATAAATCGTGTGTTAATAAAGAATTGCCTACTAATATTTCTGTGTTCAATATATCTTCATGCGCGTGGGAACTAGTTTTATTTTTGTATTTTATGAATATGTTCCAAAAATTATTTCTAATTATAGAGAATCCTGTATCAATATAATGTTTTGTATTTTTGTTAGGATTGTAATTGTTATTAATGTTATTTATAGTTTCTGTGAATTCATTTTTCCAAATCTGGTTACTAATTTCAAAAACATTTATGTAATCTTTAAGTTTTCTGTTAGGCCATCCATCATTAGGACTAGGTAGTTTACAGTTATTGAAACTTAGTTTTAAGGTTATATTTACCATATTTTTAATTTTTCTATAGTATTTATTGGGGATTTTATAGTTATGATTTTTTGCAATTATGAGCAAGTTTAGAATTGGTTTAAGTACGAATAAGTGATAATGAAATGAGCCTTCATACCAAAAGTTATTTTTTGTTGTGCCTTTTTGTATTTGATTATAGAAAGAGAACTTACTATTGAATGCAAAATCTAAAAGTTCTTTATTTTTGGTTATAATTCCTATCATTCCTATTACACAAATTTCATAGCAGTCTATATTATGTATTCTAGTAATTTGAGGCCTTAATAATTCATATATTTGTATGAAAAATTTATTTGTTTTTTCTAATATTTGTGTATCTAAGTATTCACGTGTGTTTTCAATTGAATTTATTATGTTTAGTGTAATCATTGCTTCATTTAGACCTTGTGATGTTATTTTTCCAGTATTAATACTGGTAACTTTTTGATAGATTTTGCCTTCTTTGTCATGAATAGTAAATTTATTATAGTTTGAAATGTAGTAGGTTAATGTTTTTTCTATTTTATTTAAGAATTCTTTATTCTTGTCTTTTAAGAATATGTTGCTATTTTGTTCTAATTCGCTCATTATTTTGTATCTATATTTTGTTATCCATGCACGTTTTCTTTTTTTATCGTTATATTTATAATGACATTTTGGACATTCAAAATATGATGAGTTATTTATATCAAATATTAACTCGTATCCATCAGTGTCACAATAATAGTCATGTATCCATCCACTAAGATATTTATAATCATCTTTAAATTTCATAATTAACTCTTTCTTTTTCTAAATATTACGGTTTATTATTACTACTATTTTAGATATATATATTTAATGTAGTTTCAATTTCTTTGTATATCTTTATGAAAAAAGAGCCAAAATTTAGGCTCTTAATTTTAAAATTGGTGGAGAATGTGGGATTTCGACCCACTTAAAAATAATCAGGAAAGGAAGATTTGAATAGTTATTTTGTAGTTTATGATTTAGAAGATAATATTATATGTTATTTAGACAATATTTATGATTTATGTCATTTTACAGGCTTACGTACTTATGATGTTAATTATAAATTTAAAAAGTCTATTAATGATTATATTCAGGTAATTGTTGATAAACAAAAGTTAAATGTTTATAAATTTTGAAAACTATCTCGAGATAGTTTTTTTTCATGTTAATATTTAATTAAGGTAACAGGGTGCATATGAAGAACATGTATGTTAAATGATTACTTGAGAGTTAAATATCAGCCCTGTACCTCCTATTCTTTCAGATAGGGAAAGGAGGAAAAATGCAAGTAAAAGCAATATTATGTGAAAAGGTATCTAAAAAAGGTAATGCCTACACTTGTGTAGAGGTCTATATTACTAATAACATTAAGAAATTAGTTTTCTTAACTGATGCCGAAAAAGAGTTGCTTAAACTCTCTAATAAGTAAGATTTAGACACTTTAAGTGTTTAAATAGAAAGGTGTGTTGAACATGGAAGGTAGTACTTCAACAGGAACTATGGCTACTGTTGTAACAGCATTAAAAACAAACCTTACTGTAGGAACATTCTTCGGAGTTATAGCCGAGTGTGTACCATTCTTAACTATAATGGTACCAGTATCACTTGGTTATGGTGTTCTTCGTAGAATGGTTAAAGGTGCTGGACGCGGAAGAGTTAGTTTCTAACATTTGGGAATGTGTGAAAAGCATTCCCTTTTAAAAAAATATAAAGAAAGGTGGAAAGATTATGTTTGAAATAGCCGAACAATTTATGGTTCAATTAGTTAATATTATTCCTTATTTATTTGGTTTATATGTCTTATTTGACTTAATGGGAGCACTTCTTTTCAATAAGAGGTAATTATGATATATGTACCTAGTAAAGAAGATTATGCGTGTTATGTTGTACAGTCCGAGGGCATTATACGCGCGTATTCTCAAGTTCCTAGCAATAATCGGACTATTAGTTACCGTGATTACTTTATTAATTCTAGTTATATCTATAAAGACGGAACCCAACAGTTTAGTCAATACGCTACTTTACCGACTTGTCTTAATTCTCAAGAATTAACAAGTGATGTTTATTATCGATTAGACTTAGATAAAATTTTAGTAATATTCTTGATCATGTCTATTTTTGGAATATTTATTCCTATAAAAATATTTAGTAAATTATTTAAAAGAGGTGGTTTGTAATGTTAGATTTAATTACTTTATTTCACGTATGTTTAAACAATGTAAATTTCATTCTTGAAATGTATGATTTATCTTCTAAAGAAAAATATCATTTGAAAAAAATTAAAGGAGATTTGGAGGTGTATTTGAATGCGAAAACTGTTAATACCGTTGTTAGTCTTGATAAGTAGTTTTATATTTATTAGCAAGCCTAAGGCTTATTCATATAATGATGTTACATTCTATATTGATGGAAAGGAGATAACTGATAGTTTTCAATACATTAATTTTGACATCAATACAACTGGTCTAGATACTACTGTAAATTTAATGGGTATTGATACTGCTGGTACTTATTATGTGCGTTTAGAGTTTTGTAGTCGTTCTTGGGACAATTATATATTTGATAATAAAGATTTTAATTATACTATTACTAATGAGGTTTGTGAATTAAATAGTACAACAACTGGTCTTAAACGTATTTTAGATATTAAGTTCGTCACATGGAATGGTATTACACCTGGTTATATTTCTACTTATGGTATTAGTTCAAAACTTGTTCCACATAATGCTAAAAGTGACCGTTTTGCATTTAAAATGCTTAATTTTACTGTTTTTAATTCAAGTGAGTATAATCAAGTTAAAGAACAGGATAAAACGAACGAAAAACTAGATAATATTAATAATAGTATTACTGACGAAACACCACCAGATACTAGTGAATTTGGAAACGTTGCAGGTTGGCTTCCTGCAGGTCCAGTAGATAGTATAATTACATTACCTTTAAATGTCCTTAACTCTATATCTAATGCTTTAAATGGTAAGTGTAGTACTATCAATTTACCATTACCATTTATTGATAGTACTTTACCACTTACATGTGGTACTGAATTTTATAGTCAAGTTAGTGGTTTATCATTATTTTTAAATACTTTATTTACTGTTTTAGGTGGTGTAACTCTTTATAAGTACTTTGTTTATCTTTATAATTGGGTTGATAAGATAGTTAGTTTAAAAGAAAATGACGAAAAGTGGGGTGCGGTGTAGATGTTTAAGGCTTTATTTAACATTATTATAGGTTTGCTTGCTACTTTAGTTCAGGTAGTTTGTTTTCCTGTAAATGCTATTATAAGTGGAACTATGCCTAATTTAAGTCAAAATATAACATTTGTAGCAACTAATATACCTAAGTACTTTGACGGCTTAGGTTATGCTCTTAGTTGGTTACCTACTATATTTGTAAATATACTTATTTTTATAGTTTCAATTGAGATAGCAAAGTATACTATTTATTTTAGTGCACATGGTATATTAAAGGTTTGGAATTTGTTCCAAAAAATAAAATTTTGGTAGAAACTTGGGCGAAGTGGCGAAAAACTCGCCACCGCCCAATACCAGTATAGAAAGGATATTTTAAAATGGAAATATTTAATAGAGATATAAGGATCGAAACATTATTCAAGAAAGGTTTACCACGTATTGACGATGCACATGGTGTATATTTTGTTACTGGTCGTCAAGGTTCAGGAAAAAATTACTATAGTGTTATGTTTTTACTTAAACAAGATAAAAACAGATGCTATAGACTTTATACTAATATAAAGAGTTTAAAAGTTCCAGGTTTTAATATAGTTTATTTTGATAGAATACAAGATATTTATTTTAATACTGATGAACATTGTATTTTCCTAATTGATGAGGTAGCCCGCAAATATAAACGTGATAGTGCTTGTGATACTCAATTTTATGCTTGGCTTAATCAGTCACGCAAAATGAAACGTATAGTACTTTTAATTACTCAAGAATGGCGTGAGTTACCTATGTGGATACGTCGTCCAGCCAAGTATATGATTACTACTAAAAAGACTAGATTACTTAATATATTTGGTATATTTACAACTGTAGTTTGCGACGCTGAAAACATGGTCTTTAACAAGGACGAGGGCGAGTACGAGTGTCCACCAATTAAGTATATTTACTACAAGCGTAATAAGTTTATTGCAAGTTTATACGATACATTTGAGGCTGTAAACAATCTTTAAGATTATTACTATTATTAGTAAGTTAATATCAATTATTATCGTATATTATTTAAGGTGTAGTAGCCCAAGTGTAGACGCGGGAGTTTTAAACTTTTTGAATGTTGTTTTTAATACGAAGTTTTAAAAATAATATGAAAAAAGTATACAAGCGGTAGCGCGTAGTTGATGTTTACTATGTATTGTTAATTTTAGGCAATGATATATGTTACAATGGGCATTTACTGTTTTTAATATTTCACTGAACTTCGCCCGAAGTCCGTTATTTTCAGTATGCCCCCTTTTAGGGGGACTGTCAGAGTGCTACTGGGGGTTATTTGTCAAACAATAAACAAACAATGAAAATAGAAAGGAGTGTTTGAAATGCAATTTATTTTAAAAGTTCTACTAGTTATTTTAATATTTGGTGCTATGTTTTTAGTTAGTGCTTCAGCTGATAAGTTAGCCGACATTATTTATAAATTTATCATGAAAAAAATACATAAAAATAAGTAGTAAAATATACAAAATTGCTATACTACGACTAATAAGCAATTTTGGTGTCAGGTGTCAAAACGTCGGAATTTAAGGTTAGACCTAGAAAAATCTTGACACCACCTACTTAAAAAAAGTGAAAAATCGGTGTCAAAAAAAGAAAGAGGTGTCAAAATGGAAAAATTTAGAAGTAAAAAGTTTTGCATATTGCTTTATCCACTCGAAGACGAGTCACATAAACAAGCATTGGAATACATAAAACTTAATTACGATTATGCAAGTATAGTTCACGACAAGGACAAGAATGAAGCGGGAGAACTTAAGAAAAGTCATACACATGTTGTTATATCAATGCCTAATGCAAAGTGGAATACTGCTCTTGCTAAAGAACTTGGAATTAGTGAGAATTACTTACAGCGATGTAGAAGTCTTGAGAATGCACTTGAATACTTAATACACTTTAATGACGATAGCAAAGAACAATACACACTTGAACAGGTTAAAGGAAATCTTAAAAAGAAACTTGAAAAGATAATGCTTAATGACGGAAAGGACGAAGAAGACAAGGTACAAGAGTTAGTTGACTTCATAATTCATTATCAAGGTTATTTACGAGTTACTGACTTTAGTTATTATTGCTTAAGTCTTGGTATGTGGAGTGTATATCGTCGAAGTAGTGCTATATTTGGCAAACTTATTGAGGAGCATAACAAGTATGTTAGAGAGGTAAGATCATGACTATTAGAGAATTAATAAATTTTATTTTAGATTTACCAATTGGTTCTATTTTATTAGTAAGTTTATTATTATATTTACTTTTTTATGCTATAGTTTTTCTTTTTGATTTATGATTAAATTGACAATAAAAAATAAAACAATTATAATTAAAACAAAGATAGGAGGTTTGACAAAATGAATAAATAGTATATAATAATGTCCCGAGGTGATATAATGAACTTCGAGGAAGTTTCAAAAGATTGGAAAGTCTATGCTAGGACTAGGCATAAAAAACAAGGGTCCCAAACAATTTTTAAGGCTTTTGATAATCATGTACTACCATATTTTAATGATAGAGATGTCAAGACTCTTACTAAACTTGATGTACTTAATTGGCAAAATGATATACTTAATAAAAATTACAGTAATAAGTACAATGCTATGTTATATTATGTTTTTAATTCTTTTATGAGTTATTGTGTTGTTTGTTCTTATATTCCTGATAATGTTGTTACATTTGTAGGACCATTTAAAAAGAAAATAGAGTATAAGGAACATCGCGTATATAATATTTGGCAATTTAGGTGGTTTAGATTTCACTTAGATAATTTTGTTATAAAACAATATTTCAACTTTATGTATTTTTATGGAACACGACCAAGCGAGGCTATGGCATTGCGTTTTAGTGACATAGACGGTTTAAAAGTACATATTAGACATAGTTTACAACGTAAGGGAAAACGCGAACTAGACACACCAAAAAATCAGTCTAGCATACGTACAATTAGAATTAGTTTATTAATGAAATTTAGAATATGGCTACTAAAAAAGACTTATATTAATTGTAGTTATGATTATTTTGTGTTTGGTGGTTCTAAACCACTAGCACCCACTACAATTGATAGGTATAAGAAAAATGCTTGTGATAAGGCTCATATGCAAGTAATAACACAACATGAATTTAGGCATAGTTATGCTACACGTATGGTTAAAAAGAAACCTATTAACTATGTTTCTAAGACAATGGGACATAGTAGAGTATCAACTACATTGGATGTTTATTTGCATTAAAAAAACCTTGTAAAATACAAGGCTCCCAAACAATCTATTACAACATATTTCTATGTTATAACCTTAATGGTGGAGAATGTGGGACTTGAACCCGCGACCCCCTGCGTGCAAGGCAGGTGCTCTAGCCAACTGAGCTAATTCCCCACGGTAGGCACTTGATTTAATCAAGTAATAAGAGTTTATCATATATTATTATCTTAAGTCAATATAATTTTATATACTTTTAAAAAAATTTGACTTTTGTGACTTTTTATGGTACAATTATTGGCGTTTAAGGGGTGGTTTTATGTATCAAAGTTATATTTCTAAATTGGATAATAAGTTTAGGTTTTATTTGCCTGCTAGTATTCGTAAGAATATAAATACTACTCAGTTTTATTTGACTTTTATGAATGGAGACAATTTGATATTGAGTCATTCTGAAAATTGGAGTTCTAAGAATTTAGTTAGTATGTTTGATAATTCTTTGTCTGGTGAAGAATTAAAAGAGCTTGAATATTTTGTTAGAATTAATAGTACTCTTATTACTTTAGATAAAGAAGGTAGGGTACAAATACCTGTTAGTTTTAAAGAAAAACTTAATTTTGTAGATAGGGTAGTAGTTTCTGAACAAGATGGTTATATTTCCATTATTAGTAAGTCATATGTAGATAAACTTAGTGAGGCAGTTAATCAAATGATAGATGAGAGAAGACTTAATCTTGCACCGAGATTTTAGTCTTTTCTTTTTCTGTTTTGGGAGTATAATTGTTAACAGGGAGTATTTATGAGTAAGAAATTTAGAGATGATTTAATTAGTAATGATGTTAGTTTTAGATATATTTTTAATGATTTGCTTGAGAAAGGCGAGATAAAAGAATATCCAGATAGTTTGTGGAAAATTATTTCTAGTGATAAGACACCTATTAGAATAAATAGAGAGCCATTTGCTTTTAAAGATTTGTTTCATTTAGATTTAAATGAGGGTAGATGTAAGATGTGTGCGACTGAGATGGTTCTTCTTCTTGATAAGTTGGGTTATTATAGTGAGGCTGTTGAATGTGTTAATGAACATTTAAAAGGTACTAGTGGTTCGGTTTATGGAGGACACTGGTATGTTGAAGTAAAGAGTAGTATGGAACATTATTTAATAGATACTTCACTTGTTATTGTTGGAAGTGTAGAAGCTTTTGAAAATTTAGGACATAAGGTTATTAGAAAGATAGATATTGATACTCTTTTCAAGGAGGATTCTAGTTTGATAGATTATTATGATAATATGATAGTTGATAGGACTAGACTTCATTAATGTTTATTATGTTTTTAAAGTATATTCTAGTAGAGTTTATTAGAATATATTTTTCTATTTTGTTAATTTTTTCAATTGTACCTGTGATAGTGTATAGAGAATCCAGTTTGAAATGTTTTATTTTAACTCTTTTATTATTTTTTATAGCTTCTTTAATTATTTCATCGATTTCGTTTATTTTATCTTCTGCTAATATTGGTTTTCTAGTTTTTTGTCTGTTTTTTTCTATTAATGTTATATCTTTTTTTGTAAGCATAGTACTAAATGGTTGCCATTTAATCATTCCTCTCATTATTTACTGTGTCCTGCGATTTTATTATTTCTACTTCTTATTGTACTGTCACTTAATAGATTAGATGCTTTTAATAAGGCATTATTTCCGAATTTTTCATTTATAGTATCTATGCATTTTAAAATTTTGTTTGTTTCTTCGTTTTCTACAACATTTTCAAATAAATTTAATTGATAGTAATTGTTGTCACTTAGTTTAGAAGCACTGATGCTTACTTTTCTTATTGGTAAGTCTTCAACGTAATTGTCAAAAATACTCAAACATATTTCATATATTTTATCTTCATTGTCAGTGGGTTCTAGTAGTTTTCTTGCGTGGTGAAATCCTCCGCCTACGTTTCTTGAGTAAGTTAAGCCAAAACTTACTGTGTTACAGACTTTTTTGTTTTCTCTAAGTCTTTTGGCTAGGTTACTAGACATTTCTTTTATTATGAGTGGTGTATTATAAATTGTATAATCTTTGTATAGTACTTGACTTATGCTATAGGATTTTTCTTTGGGTTCAAGTTTATCTTTTTTTATGTTACTGTTATCTATTCCATTAGCGTGTAAGTATAGTTCTTCACCTAGAATGCCAAAACGTTTTTTATAGAAAGACATAGGATATTTGTTTATGTCTCCAACTTTTTTGATTCCTAAATCATTTAACTTTTTAGCAGTTTTTGAGCCTATTCCCCACATTTCTGTTAATGGTTCTATGTTCCAAAGTTTTGTTTTTATATCGTCATATGTCCATTTTGCTAGAAAGTCTTTATTATGTTTGCTTTCTATATCTAGTGCAATTTTTGCTAGTAGTAGGTTAGGACCAATTCCACATGTTCCAGTTAGTCCTGTTTGATTTGTTATTTTTTCCATTATTCTTTTTGCTAGTGTAACATCGTCAGTATTATATAGTTTTAAATAATCTGTTACATCTAAGAATGCTTCGTCTATAGAGTAAACGTGCATATCTTCAGATGATACAAAATCTAAGAATATATTTATTACTTCTTTACTTTTACTTAGATATAGACTCATTCTTGGAGGTGCAGTTATGTATTTTATATTTTTGGGTATTTCAAATATTCTTCCACGAGATGGAACTCCTTTATTTTTTAAATAGGGAGTTACTGCCAATGTGATTGCACCTCCACCACGAGCAGGATCTGCGACTACTAGTGGAGTGGTAAATGGATTTAAACCTCTTTCTATGCATTCACATGAAGCAAAAAAGCTTTTTAAGTCTATACATAATATATTTCTTTCTTCCATATAGGACACCTACCTTTGTTCGTTTTAATTATAGCATATTTTTGTTTGTCTGTTCAACTGGTAAAAATAGGTAATTATAAACATTTACACATTCACTCAACGCATATTAAGTTTATTAAAAATAATTATTGTATAGAATTAATATGTAATTCATAGAATTTCTTAGGTGGTGCTTAAATGAATAAAAAATTACCAAATGTTTTTGCTAATAAAAATACAGGAATTGTTAATAATAACAAAGAAATGTATTATTCTGGAGAGGAAATTAATAAGAGAAATTTGGAAAGTGATACTGATAAAAGTATAAAAAGTATAATTATAAGAAAAAAGATAAATGATTTATTTAATAGTGAAAATTTTGTTTATAAGGTTAATGTGGTTATTACTACAATGGATGGAGATAAGGAGTGTACTTTGATTGCTAAAAATAATGATAGTTTATTAACTATTAATAATGAAAGTATAAGTATTAATGAAATTATTGATATTAGAAAGATGTAATATTTATGTAAATTGTGAAGTAAAACTATGTGTATAACTTACATTCTGTTAACAATTCTAATGACATTTAAATGTTGTTAGAGTTCTTTTCTTTTTCAGTAAATTTTGTTATAATACGTAACAGAAATGAAGGTGTTATTATGAATTTACCAAATATGTTAGAGGCTAAGAAACGTGATAAAAATAGTAATATAGAGATTTATGATTATAAAGAAGTTAAGATTGATGAAAATTTGGTAGGTAAGAAGTTTTTTGTTAGAACTTATGGATGTCAGATGAATGAACATGATGGGGAAAGGGTTAAGGGAGTTTTACTTAGTCAAGGTTTGATAGAGTGTGAGACTTTGGATGAAGCTGATTTGGCTATTTTAAATACATGCGCGATAAGAGAGAACGCTCATGATAAGGTTTTTGGGTTTATGGGACTTGTGAAGAAGATGAAAGAAAGTAAACCTGATATGCTTCTTGGTATATGCGGATGTATGGCTCAAGAGGAGGTAGTAGTTGATGAGATTAAGTCTAAGTATAAGTATGTTGATTTTGTTTTTGGGACACATAATTTAGATAAGATGATTGAAGTTATTAATGAAAGAGTTAGAACAGGTAGACAAAATATTGAAGTTTATAGTATTCTTGGTAATGTTTGTGAGGGTATTCCAGAGAGACGTGATAGTAAGTATTCTGCTTGGGTTGATATAATTTTGGGGTGTGATAAATTTTGTACTTATTGTATAGTTCCTTATACTCGTGGTACTCAAAGAAGTAGGAAGTATGAAGATATAATAAGTGAAGTTAATAGATTAAAGAGTGAGGGTTATAAAGAGATTACTTTGCTTGGACAAAATGTTAATGCTTATGGTAAAGATTTTTATGAGGATTATAATCTTTCAAATTTACTTAGAGATGTGAGTGATACTGGGATAGAGAGGATTCGTTTTGTTACTAGTCATCCTTGGGATTTTACAGATGAGATGATAGATGTAATAGCAGAATGTGATAATGTTATGCCTTATGTGCATTTGCCTATTCAATCTGGAAGTGATAAGATTTTAAAATTAATGGGTAGGAAGTATACAAAAAAAGAGTATCTTGAGTTGTATAATAAGATTAGAAATAGGGTTAAAGGTGTTAGTATTACAACTGATATTATTGTAGGTTTTCCAGGAGAGACAGAGGAAGATTTTCAGTGTACACTTGATGTGGTTAATGAATGTAAGTTTGATGGGGCATTTACTTTTGCGTTTAGCCCTAGAGTTGGGACACCTGCAGAGAAGTTAGAAGATAATACTAATATTGAAGATAAGAATGAGAGACTACATAGACTTAATGAAGTTGTAAATAAGTATAGTAATGAAGCTAATCAGAGATGTGTTGGCAGTGTTATGAAGTGCTTGGTTATAGGTAAGAGTGAAAAGGATGAGAGTAAGTATATGGGATATACAGAGAATATGAAGCTTGTAAATATAGTAAGTAGTGAAGATGTAATAGGAAAAATAGTTGAAGTTAAGATAGATGAAGCAAAGAGTTTTAGTTTGAATGGCACTAGGGTAGAAGAGTGTTAATAAGGTAAACTTTGTTTATCTTAAAATGCCAGATTAGTTAAATGGTATAACAGAGCCATGGTAAGGCTCAGTAGACTGTTCGATTCAGTCATTTGGCACCATATAGATAGGAAACTCGAACTTTTCGAGTAAGTAATAAATTACTAGCTAGAAATAGTTAGTTTTTTGTTGTTTAAGAAAGTGAGAGTGATATATATGACAATTGAAACTAAAGAACTTGTAATAAGTGAGGAATTAAAAAAGAAAATAGATATGATATGTAAGTTTGCTTGTGTTAAGTATGAACTTATTAATGGATGTATCATTAATCTTAAAAACACTAATATTGCTTATACAAAGCCACATATATTAAAAGTTAATGGTAATGACTATTTATTATTTGATGAGTGTGATGACATTTTTATAAATGGTTATAACAAAAAAATAAAATTTAAAGATTTAGAAAAATATTTAAAATCAAGTTTATTGTAATTTATAGAAAAAATGATAAAATAGTTTATCAAAAAGGAGGAATGATTAATGAACGAAACAAATAAAATTGCAGGGATATATGTTAGAGTGAGCACAGAAGAACAAAGTCGTGAGGGTTTTAGTTTAAAAGAACAAGAAGAAAGATTAAAAGAGTTTTGTCAGTTTAAAAGATATTCTATCTATAAAGTTTATAAAGATGCAGGGATAAGCGCCAAAAATGATAAGAGACCAGCTTATCAAGAAATGATGAATGATGTTAGAAATAAAAATATAAATGTTATTGTTGCTTTTAAATTAGATAGATTAACTAGAAGTGTTTATGATATTGAAAAATTAATGAAAATAGTAAATGATAATGAGTGTGATATAGATTGTATGGCAGATGAATCAAATACTACTACTTCAAATGGTAGAATGATAATGAGAATAATGACTAGTGTATCACAAAATGAAATAGAAAAATGTAGTGAGAGAACTAAATTTGGAATGGCTGGGGCAATTCGTTCTGGGCACATCCCAAATCAGCCACCTTTAGGTTTTAAAAGAGTAAATAAAAAAGTTAATTCCAGATCCATTAAAGACATAATTATAAGAATATTTGATTTATATTTAGAAGGTAAAAGTTATCAAATTATTGCTAATATATATAATGATGAACAAGTTTTAGGTAAAACTAACTGGAGAGATTCAACAATAAATCATATTATGACAAATGAACTTTATAAAGGTGATTATGTTCATGGTAAAAGGACGAAACATCCAACTTATTATGAAAATGTTGTAGAACCTTTAGTATCTAAACAAAAGTGGGATGATTGTCAGTACCAAAAACTTAGAAATGCTAGGCACTATGAAAGAACTGCTACATATTTATTTACTAATAAATTAAAATGCTCTTCTTGTGGTAGATTTTTAGGTGGATGTGCAACAACTAAGCCTAATGGTAAAAAATACTATTATTACAAATGTGAACATTGTAAGATTACTTATAAAGAAAAAGAAATAGAACAAGAATTAATGGCTTGTATACTTGAACTAATTAAAACAGATATGATGATAAATGATTACTATACACCATTTATTAAATCAAAATTAGATAATAAAGATATTAATTATGAGAAAGAATTAAAAGAACTAGATAAACAGTTAGATAGAATAAAATCAGTTTATATTAAAGGCATTATGAAAATAGATGATTTCGAACAGGAAATTAAACAAATAGAATTTAAAAAACAGAAATTAAATAAGGAGTGGCAAGATCAAAAACAATATGAAAATTTAAACTTCACTATTGATGATTTATTAATACTAGAAGATAAATATAATCTTGATACTTTCATTAATCCAAGAGAATTTATGAATAGAATAATAAACTATCAAAATAAATCGCGAGAAGATAGACAAAAAATGATTTCTACTTATATTGATAATTTAGAAATTAGTAAAAATCACAATAAATTAAAGATTGAACATTATCATTTTAGGAAAAGTTTCTTAACTGATTTATTAACTTTTAATGAAGAATATAATTTGCCTTTAAATTATTCATTGTTTGAAGATGAATATGGAATTCCTATCCCACAGAATAATGAAGTTAAAACTAAAGAAGAATCAAGAAATTATTTTAATAAATTAAATAGTATTTTAGGTAATGAATATAAATTAAATTATTATGAAATAGATACTGATGATGACTTAACTAACCTAAAAATATCTAGTGAAATAGAAGTTGAAAAGATAATTAGATTAATTACTTTAAAGATTGAAAAATTTGATAATGGTAATTTAAAATTAGGAGTTATCACAGTAGATTTAAGTGATATAAAAGATAGCAAAAATAATCAAATATTTAAAGAATTATTAGGAAAAATAAAAGATGCTTTTAAAGAGGATGAATTTGTCTAATCATCCTACTATAAAGATATAAAATGCTTTAATTATAAGAGTTAAACAATTATTCATCCTTAATATCAACCTACAAAGTAGGATGAATTTTGCAAGTGCAAAAATCAGATTTGTGTATATGCAATTCCTTATGGAATAAGGGTTAAATTGCATAAGATACACAAACTTCTTATCCTGCTTCTTTAGATATTATTAAATTTTATAATATTTTCATCCTATTTAATTATTTTGAAATTACCTAACTAGGTAGATTATATTTTTAAAAGATAGTATAATTATATTAAATAAAGGAGATGATATTGTGCTAGAAAATAATTATTTTGAACTTTTAGAAGATATTAAATCTACTTTAATAACTACTAGAAATAAGGTTATAGAAAACGCTAATAAAGATTTGATTATTATGTATTATAATATTGGTTTAAAATTGATAGAAAATAATAAATGGGGTTCTTCATTTATAGATACTTTATCAAAGGATTTAAAAATTGAATTTCCAAACATTAAAGGAATGTCTGCTAGAAATCTAAGATATATGCAAAAGTTTGCTAAAGAATATAATAGAGACGAATTTTTGCAAGAAGTCCTTGCAAAATTGTCTTGGAATCATAATCAAATATTATTAGATAAAATAAAAGATAAAAACGAGAGAAATTGGTATGCAACTAAATGTATTGAAAATGGTTGGTCTACTACTGTATTATCTCATCAAATATCATTAAAATTATACGACAGACAAGCATTACTTGAAAATAAAACAGAAAATTATAGTAAAACATTACCTAGTTCTATAAGTGATCAAGCAAGAGAAATGTTAAAAGATCCATACATATTTGATTTTTTAACTGAGAAAGAAGATATGAAAGAATTAGAAATAGAAAAAGAACTAACTTCTAATATTACAAAATTACTGCTAGAATTAGGAAATGGATTTGCTTTTATAGGAAGACAATATCATTTAGAAATAGGAAATAAGGATTATTATTTTATAATTTGAAAGTTAAAAGTTATGTTGTTGTTGAACTTAAGACTACAGAGTTTAAACCAGAATATGCAGGACAATTAAACTTTTATTTATCTGCAGTTGATGAATATGTAAAAGATGAAAATGATAATCCAACTTTTGGTATATTATTGTGTAAAGAAAAAGATAAGATTACAGCAGAACTCTCACTTAAAGAATATTAATAAGCCAATTGGTGTAAGTGAATATAAATTATTGTCTGATTTACCAGAATATTTAAAAAGTACTTTACCAAGTATTAGCGATATAGAAAAAAGATTAGAAAAGTTTGATTATGAAGAATAATTATTAAATAAATATTTTATAATTAGTTATATAAATAGTAAGTGATCGCTGAGATTAAAAATAAAAAGGAGAATTAAAATATGGTACATTTAGTATATTGTGATGATAAATCAAAAGAATTAAATAAGATTTTAGATGGTAGTAAAACAATGATTATAAGAGGTGCAGCAGGAAGAAAAATACCACATAGCAGAGTATTTAAAGATGAGATACTTTATTTTATGGAAAAAGGAACAAAAAAGATAACAGCAAAGGCAGTTGTAAAAGATGTTCAAAACTATGTAAAATTAATTGATGAAGAAATAACAAAAACTATTGAAGATAATAATAATCAATTACAGTTAACTGATAAGCAAAAAGAAAGATGGCACAAAAAATGCTTATGTCTAGTTGAATTTACAAATGTAGAAGAAATTACAGCATTAGATTTTGACCATCAAGGAAATATGGACGATTGGTTAATTATTGAAAAAATAGAAGATGTAGTTGTAGGTACAAGTGTTCCTTACAACTATGAAAAATCAAGATTTTAGGAGTAAAATAATATGGCAATGTGGAATCCGTGGCGAGGGTGTAAAAAATGTAGTGATGGTTGTTTACATTGCTATATTCATAAAGACGATTCAAAAAGGAATATAAATACAAATGATATTGTAAAAACAAAAGACTTTGAAAAGCTAATAAAAAAATTAAAAAATGGTAATTATAAAATGAAATCTGGAATTGTTTATTTATGTTTTTCTACTGATTTTCTAATAGAAGAAGCAGATGAGTGAAGATATGAATGTTGGAAAATGATTAAAGAAAGACACGACTGTACTTTTTTGTTTCTAACAAAAAGAATTGATAGATTTATGAAATGTATTCCAGATGACTGGAAAGATGGATACGATAATGTAGTTGTATGCTGCACTATTGAAAATCAAAAAAATGCAGATTATAAATTATCAATTTTTAAAGATTTACCAATAAAACATAAATGTATAACAGCACAGCCATTATTAGAAAATATTGATATTGAAAAGTATCTTGATAATATAGAATTAGTTGTTGTTGGTGGAGAATCTGATATAAATGCAAGACCATTAGATTATGCTTGGGTACTTAATATCAGAGAACAATGTGTAAGACAAAATGTTAATTTTGAATTTAGACAATGCGGAACTTATTTTATAAAAGATGGAAAGCAATATAAGTTACAGACAAAAGACTTGTGTAAACAAGCAAAATTAGCAGATATTGATTTTAAAGTTAAAAGATAAATTACAATTTGTGGAGTAGATTATTTAAGATTTACTATTTTTTGCTACAATTAAGAAAAATAATTTACTATAATTCATTACTAATAACTAGATGTCAAAGACTTTTGACAGACAAAAATATTTCTTTCATATAAAATGTAATTGGAGGTGCAAAATGAATGTTGGAGCAAGAATTAAAAAATACAGAGAAAAACAAAATATTTCACAAGATGAATTAGCATTGAAAGTTTTTGTTTCAAGACAAACAATATCTAATTGGGAGACAAATAAAAGTTTTCCTGATATAAAAAGTTTAACTATGTTATCTAACATTTTTCATGTAACTCTAGATGATTTTATAAAAGGAGATATAGAGGAGATGAAAAGGATAGTAAGTAAAGAAAAAATAGAAAAATTTAATATAATGAGTTATATTTTCCTAGTAGAAATGCTAATTGTTATGTTTAGTGCATATCCATTATTTACCTTAGATGGATACATTGGTGTTATTATTTGGGCATTATTTTTTGTAATAACATTTGTAACAGCAATAGTCATTGAAAAATTTAAAAAGAAGAATGATATTCAAACTTATAAAGAGATTATTGCTTTTATGGAAAATAAATCATTATCTTATGAAGAAGTACAACAAGAAATTGGAAAAAGAAATTATCAAAAAATATTGTTAGCGATTTTGACAGGTTTAATAACATTTATTATTTTTATAATTGAAATATTCATAATGAAAGAATTATAGTAAAAAGAGATTTTAGGAGGTAGAATATGGAATTTTGGATATTTATGATACTATTTATATTTATTGGTGGAGGCTGTACACTTACTGGTACTTGGTGGAGTAAAAAGAAAAAAGAAAACAATCAAAAAAAATAAGTTATTATTAAAAATTACAATTTTTCGAACAGATTAATTTATAAAAATTAGTCTGTTTTTGTTCCTAAAATTATAAAATTATGCTATATTTATATTAGTTAGTAATTTTTACTACCTACTATTGCTTTTGAGAAAAGTTATTCGACTTCTTCTTCACAGGCACCATTGAGCAATCTGTCCGAACTTTTATAGTTTAAGACTTAAATATATAAGTATCAATTTCAAATAAGAAGTTGGTACTTTTTAAGTGTTTAAGTAAAGGAGGACAGATTTTAAAGATATTCTTTTTGATGATAGTAATAGAGCTTTAATTAGTCATTTGAGAGAGTCTTATGATAAAGATAGTGTTTATTCTTCACTTAACTTTATTCCTGGAATTAATTATGCACAGCTAGTGGAAGAAGTACAGGAGAGAATAGTTAGTATGAATCCAGATTTTCATAATTTTGATGCTACTTATAGGATGCTACTTCCTAATTCAGTTGGTATAGTGGATGGAAGAGAAGTAAATGGACTTCAAGTTAGAACATTTGTTGGTACTGACAAAATAATTGGAATGTATCCATTCGAGCCTTGTCAAGATTTTGATAAAGATATGGAGAGTGTAAATGAGAATTTACATAGAGTTTTAAATTTAAAATAATTCACTAATAAATCATTTGGGCATATATTATTACTAGGTGATTATTATGTATAAAGAAATTGTTACTAAGGCAGTTATTGGAAAGGGTAAGAAAAGTTTTAGAAATAGATATGAAGCAATTACTCCAGATAAGATTGATACTGTCCTTGGGTGTTGGGTAATAAATCATAGTATGAGTGGCGTTTGTGATAATGGCCGTGTCAAAATAATAGGTTCTTTTGATGTTAATATTTGGTATAGTTATGATAATAATACTAAGACTAGTGTAGAGGCTAGAACTATTAATTATACAGAGGTTGTTAATGTTAGATTAAAACAAGATAGTATGCTTACAAATGATAGTGAAATTATGATAAGCGCTCTTAAGAATCCTACTGTAGTTGATGTAAGTAGTGTGGGAAATACTATTAGCTATGAGATAGAGAAAGAACTTGGTATAGAGATTATAGGAGATGCTAAGGTTAAGATTCAGATAGTTGAAGAAGAATTTCAAGACTATGATTTAATTGAAGATGAAATGAGTGATAATGATATTTATGAGGTTATAGAAAATCAAGTTAATGAAGATTATTTGGGATAGGCTTATAAGTCTATTTTCTTTTGCTTTGAATGTTACTTTATGTTAAAATTATTTATAGAGAGGAAGTGGGGTATGTTAAAGGTTTATTTTGGTAAAAAGGACAGTGATAAATATATATATAATACATCTCTTTATTTTAATAACGTGTATAAGAATGAATGGATAGATAGTGAAATTGGAAGAAGAATAATTAGGGAAATAGATAAGTCAGAGGTTATAAGTTCTAATATTATTGATAGTCCTATTTTGGGACCTATTACACCATTACAAATATCTGGTGGAACAAAAACTTTGTTACTTGTATATTTTGATAGAAAAAAAGTTTTTAATGTTTCAACATGTGGTAATAATTGTGCTAAGTTTTTGTTAGAGTTTGCTAAGAATGACGATATTACTGTAAATTTGAGACATATTATGAATTTTGGTAAAGATGATTTTGAAATTATGATTCTTAATAATAAGAAAATTGCTCATAATATGAGAGAACTTATTGAACTTGCAGAGGAGTATGTGTAATGAAGGGGATAAAGCATATTACTATATCAAATAGTAGAGTTAAATATAGTTTTGATATTGAAAGAAATATAACTATTATTTCAGGAGATAGTGCTACTGGTAAGAGTACTCTTATAAATATGTTAGAAGGTTTCGAGTTAGAAGGTAAGAAAAGTGGTGTTACTCTTAAGTCACAGATACCTTGTAAGGTTTTAAGTGGTACTAATTGGGAAATGAATTTGTCTAAAATAAAATCTAGTATTGTGTTTATTGAAGAGGGAAATGAATTTGTTTCTTCTAAAGAGTTTGCTAGGAAAGTAAAAAATTCTGATAATTACTATGTTATTATTACACGTGAAGATTTGTATGAACTTCCTTATAGTATAAGATCTATTTATGAGTTTGTTCAAGTGAGAGGTATTAATAAATTAAAAGAAAAGTTCAAGAGTATTGATAAAGTTACTACTAATAAACTTCATAGTGCAAATATTCTTTTAGTGGAAGATTCTAAGGCAGGTTATGAGTTTTTTCAAAAGTATTGTTTAGATAATGGAAAGAAGTGTATTAGTTCTAGTGGAAAGACTAAAGTTCTTAGTGAAGTGAAGAGAATAAATGATGATGATAAAGTTTTGATTATTGCAGATGGTGCAGCGTTTGGAGCAGAGATATCTAAAGTGTATGAGTATATTTTGGCACATTCTAATGTTAATCTTTATTTACCTGAGTGTTTTGAATGGATTATTCTTGATTCTAATATACTTAGAAAGAAAAAAATATTTGATATTTTAGATAATCCTAGTGATTATATAGAGAGTAGAGAGTATTTTAGTTGGGAAAATTATTTTGTATCACTTCTTACAGAAGAATCTAAGAATAAACAAGGTCAGGAATATAGCAAGAATAGGTTAAAGGAATATTATAAGACTGAGAAAGTATTTAATAAAATTATAAGTTCAATAGACAGAAGTTTAGATAAAAATAAAAAATAGCACTTAATAATTAAGTGTTATTTTTGTAAGTCTTTGATTTCTTTAGCACTCATTCTTACTTTTTTACCATCTACTTTTACTGTTTGAAGGTTTACTTTTTGAGTTTTTTTAGTAGCCTTTAATGAGAAAGGTCTGTTGTTTGCACTCATATTTTTTCTATTTGATACATTTTTAGCCATTTTTCCGCCTCCTTAAAACTGTAATTAATTTATCATAAAATACTACTCAAGTCAATTAAAATTTGTTATAATTAACTAACTTGGAGGTATTTTTATGTTGTATATTGGTAGTCATACTAGTTTCTTAAAAGATAAGCAATTACTGGGAGTAGTAGAAGAGAGTCTTAGTTATGGAAGTAATGCTTTCATGTTTTATACTGGAAGTAATCAAAGTACTTTAAGGTTTCCTATTAATCATGAATTAAGAGATAAGGCACATGAATTAATGAAAGAGAATAATATAGATAAGAATAACTGTGTTGTTCATGCTCCTTTTATTATTAATCTTGCTAATGATAGTGATGAAGATAAGTATAAATTTTATATCGATTTTTTAAAAAAAGAGTTAGAAAGATGTATAGAACTTGATATAAGAAAGATGGTTTTGCATCCAGGTAGTTTTACTAAGTTAACAAGAGAAATAGGTATTAAGAACATTGCAAATGGATTAAATATTGCACTTAGTGATATTGATGACATAGAACTTCTTTTAGAGTTTATGAGTGGAAAAGGAACTGAGGTAGGGTGCAGTATTGATGATTTACAAGGAATAATAGATTTACTAGATGAAGAAGTGAAAGATAAGGTAGGAGTTTGTTTAGATACTTGTCATATAAATGATGCTGGATGGGATATAGGACAATTTGATAAGTTTTTGGATGAATTTGATAGTAAAATAGGTATTAATAAAGTTAAGTGTATCCATATAAATGATTCTTATAATACAGTGGGTGCTCATAAGGATAGGCATGCTAATATAGGTTATGGTACTATTGGGTTTGACAAATTAATTGGTGTAATCTATAATCCTAGACTTGATAATATACCTAAGATATTAGAGACACCTTGGATTAATAGAAATGAGAAAGATGAATGGGCTCCTTATAAGTACGAAATAGAAATGATTAGAAATAAAGAATTTGTTGATTATATTAATAAATAAAATCTCTAGAATTAGGGATTTTTCTTGACTTTTAATTATATAAAATATAAACTTTAATTGTGACTTAGTGTTGAACTTATGTGTGAATATTTTTTACTTCTTTTAAATTTACTTATATGTTTTAAGTCACTCTAAAGTAATTAATTTTACTTAAGTTTTAAAATACTTGAATGAAAGGAGAGACTTTAAATGGAAGAA
>CAJUGE010000069.1 GCA_910586295.1 uncultured Bacilli bacterium
ACGGCTCGAATTCTTGCTTGTCTACGCTTAAATCTAATCTCACGACTTTGACTCCAAGACTAGCTAATGGCTCCTTGCCAAGGATTACCATGTTGGGTTCACACCAACTATATATTAAACACCGAACTGGCGCACCGTCCTCTGTACCTTAATTTTACCACATAACTAGCAAAAAGAAAAGAAAGAAGAAAAATCACTTTTGAACACTATTTAAAGAAACATCTTTCAAAAAGAAATAATCCATATTTATAAAGTCACACACAAATAAATTAGGAATACTCTCTAAAACTCTAAAAAACTTAGGATACATAGTATTACTTTTTATCTTTATATGAGAATTATTAATAAGTAATTTAGTACTCTCATTATTAAGAAAATCATTAATCATATGTGTACTAGAAAAAGAAGTATAAGTTAAATCTTCTATAAAAGTGTCTCTAATAATCTTACTAACATTTTTCTTAGGAATAATTTTACATACTTTTTCAAACATTCTAAAACCAAGCACAACATCATCATTATTAAGTAAATAAATCGATTCTAATAATTTATACAAATTCTCAGGTTTATCCCTAGTAATATCATAAATCTCTTTCTTAATTAAAAAAATATAATAAACTCTCATAATCTTCACCTATGTTAGTATATTATATTTTAAATACAAATTTTGTCGAATTAAGAAGATGATATTGTATATTTTGGGGCTAAATTTATATCGATTGCCTCTCCCTTAACAACTACTCTATCAGTAACAGAAGTTTCCTTAGCATATCCATAACCTAAATAATTAAATGTTACTCCCAACAAATTAGAATAAACACTTAAATCATTTCTAGACCATCCTTCAATATTAGTGTATTTTATCTCAGTACCATTAGTAAGCAAAAATAATTTATCATTAGCATTCATAACTGTACCATTAGAAGGATACTGTTTTATTATCCTGTCTCCGTTACCTATAAAAACTGGAACAATATTTTTAGCTTCAATTTCTTGTTTTACACTTTCTAAACTCTTATTAACATAAGAACCAGTCTCTATACTTGCACTAGTCTCACGAGTTCCTTCATCTACTATCCCTAAGTATGTACTAACATCTTCAATAAGTGTTTTAGACGCACTAGAAATAAGACTAGAATCAGAAATTTTACTCACCGCAATATAAACAATAACCTGTGGATTTTCATACGGAAAAAGTCCTGCAAAACTTCTAATATAATTGATACTACCTGTTAAATATCCTCCATTTGGAGATGGTATCTCTGCAGTTCCAGTCTTACCTATAGTTGTAATGAAATCTGTTTTATAAGCAGTTCCAGTAGCCATTCTCTCTTCAGAATTTATAACTCCATACAACAATTCCTTCATTTGATTAACGGTCTCTTTACTAGCAACTTTACCTACTTCTTTTCTCTTATTCTCCTTGATTATTTCTCCTGTTTCAGAATCAACAACCTTAGAAACGATATATGGTCTTAAAACAGTACCATCATTAGCTAGACTAGTAAGAGCTTGCACCATTTGTACTGCAGTAACACTCATACCCTGTCCAAAAGATGCATTAGCAACTTCCACATCATACTTAAAATTAATCGCACCACTCATTTCATTAGGAAGTCCAACATCGGTTTTTTTACCATAACCAAGTTTAGAATAAAAATCTTTCATAGCCTGCCCACCCAATTTTTGAGACAAAAGTGTAGCTGCCACATTAGAACTTCCATAAAAACCTTGATTAAAAGTAATACTACCCCATCCATAATTATTCCAATCCTTAATCTCAGCGTCATCGACTTTAATAGTACCAGATTGATATGTCTCCTCTCCATTATATAGTCCGTTCTCAATCGCAGACATGAAAGAAAATATCTTCATAGTAGAACCTGGTTCATAAGTATAAGAAATAAAAGGATCATAATAATTAGTAATATCTTTTATATTAGGATCAAAACTAGGACTAGATGCAACACCCAAAATCTCCCCAGTTTTAGCATTAACAACACTCACAGTAGCCCATTCCAAACCGCTAGCAGACTCTAATTTAGTTATTGCCTGTTCTGCAAACATCTGTATATTAGTATCTATTGTTGTATAAATATCCTTACCATTCTGAGCATTAACAACATTTTCTGGAGTCCTTGCCATTTTATATCCATAAATATCACTTTCATACTCCCTATAACCGTTGACACCAGTAAGTTCCTTATTATACTGAAGTTCGAGTCCCATCTCGCCTATTATCTCGTCATTATCATCTTTCTTAGCATAACCCAAGGTGTAAGAGAAAAAGTCCCTATTAGGATAATATCTTTTAACACTCTTAATAAAATCTATTCCAGGAAGTTCCAAAGCATCAATGCTCTCTTTCTGTAACTCAGTAAGACCTTTACCTGCAGTACCAAACTCAACTTGATAAACATCCTCTGTATTTAGCAAATCCAAAATATCTTCTTTAGACATATTTATTAATGGACTTAATGCCTCCGCAGTTCTTTCTTTATCTACAACATGATGTGGATTATCTGGATCAGTAGTATTTCTATCAGAAAGAATTGCAATCAAATTATAACTATTTACATTAATAGCCAAAACATTTCCAAGTTTATCATATATAGTTCCTCTTTCTGCGACAATTACATCCCTTTGCGTATTCCTCTTCTGAGCAAAAGCAGTCAAATCAATGCCATCAACTTTAGGACTTAAAACCACATAAGATAACTTTGCTATTATGATTACAAATAAAAAAACAACAACTAGTACAAATAATTTACTAACTTTTACTGTTCTTGCTTTCTTCACTTAAAACCTCCTATTACTCTCCAAGTACTCTGATATTACTATTATTATACTCCAAACCATAGTTACTTGCAATAGCCTCCACATTATCTAAAGATGCAAGTTCATTAATTTTCATCTCTAAACTCTCGTTTTTACTCTCTTGCTTAGATATTTCCATCTTTAAATCTTCTACTTCAAAATTAGTTTTAGAGAGCAGTGCCATAGAAAATGATGGACCAAATATATTTCCCACTACTAATAATGTAATCAAAGTTATTAAAATTTTTTCTCCCTTAACACGTTTATTTTTATTTCTAGTCATTATTACTCTCTCCTTTTTATATTTTTTCTATTACTCTTAACTTAGCGCTTCTACTTCTTCTATTTTCTTCTAGTTCTGATTCTGTAGGCACTACTGGCTTTTTAGTTATAACTTTTCCCTTAGCCTTCAAATTATCAGGCACTATTGGTAACTTCTTAGCAAGTGGCGAATCGCTTGATAATTCTTTAAATATTTCCTTAATTATTCTATCTTCTAAAGAATGGAAAGTTATAACACATATTCTTCCACCAGGTTTTAGCAAATCAAAAGCATCTTTTATAGAATCTTCAAGTATCTTAAGTTCATTATTAACTTCTATCCTAATTGCTTGAAAAACTTTTCTACAAGGATTACTTTTATTTCTATAACTCTCTGGCACATTTGATTTAATTACCTCTGCAAGTTCTAATGTCGTATTAATTGGCCTATTTCTAAGTATACCTTTTGCTATTGCTTTGGCATTAACTTCTTCCCCATACACATAAAATATTTGAATTAACTTATCAAGTGGATACTCATTAACTACATTATATGCACTAAGTTCTTGTCTTTTGTCCATTCTCATATCTAAAGGTGCATCTTGATGGAAAGAAAATCCACGTGTACCATCATCTAACTGGGGACTACTAACTCCAAGGTCAAATAGTACCCCATCAACACTCACATTTATGAAATCTTTCATATTTTTAAAATTCGTATGAAAAATTTCAAAATTATTACCTATAGTTTTTAATTTTTCTTTACTATAGTTTACTGCATTCTCATCTTGATCAAAGGCGAATAGGAACCCCTCAGTTTCTAATACTCGCAAAATTTCCCCTGAATGACCAGCATATCCTAAAGTCGCATCTATATATGTTCCATCTGGTTTAACATTTAAATAATGAATACTACTATCTAACAAAACACTCTTATGCATTAAAATCCCCCATCTCAAATAAATTTTCTGCTATCTTACTAAAATCATCTTCATTATTAGATAGAAACTCATTATATTTTTCTTCATCCCATATTTCTAATCTTTCATTAACACCGATTATAACGCATTCTTTATTTAAACCTGCGTAAGAAATAAGTGGTGAAGTAATATTAATTCGACCTTGTTTATCGAATTCACTAGTGGTAGCCCCGCTTAAGAAAAATCTATTGAAATTTCTAGCATCTTGCTTTGTGAAAGGAAGAGTACTTAATTTGCTTGTAAGTTTTTCCCACTCGCTTTTAGAATATAAGAACAGACATTTATCAAGCCCTCTAGTGACTACTACTTCACTTCCAAGTTCATTTCTAAACTTAGATGGGATAATAATTCTACCCTTTTCATCAATTGTATGGTGAAACTCGCCCATTAGCATATTTTGAATCCCCCACTTTCTTCCACTAACTTCCACTGTCTACCACCATTTTACTCTAAACAATATTCTTTGTAAAGACTGTATTTTTAAAATTTTACAAACAGTGTACAATATTTAAAGACAAACAAAAACAAGTTATTTTATATTAACCTGCATTATAACTTATTCTGTTTAGAAAATATTTTTTCTATAATCTCTTCTACTTCACTCCAACTTGATGCTTGTAGTCCAGTATAGTTAAGATTAACTGGTCCAAATAAAATTGTGTCCATTCCTATCATATTAGCCTCTTCTATATGTCTTAACTCATTATCAATAAGTAAATCATATCCATGTTCTTTTAAAAACTGTACTTTAGAATATTTACCAAAAAACATATAATCATAATATAAATTATTACTCTCTAAATATTCTACAAACTTTTTCTTTAAAGGTGCATACTTATCTATTGGTCTTGCTGACAATAAATCTACTACACATCCTTTTTTCATTAACTTATCTAATACCTCACTAGCACCGTTCATAACCTTACCAAAAGCCATTTTTTCTCTATATTCACTCCAAAACTTTGAAATTTCCTTATCTCCCCACTTATACTCTTTATTAGGATTTATCTGAGGATTCTCTTGCAAAAATATGTTAAAGTAATATTCTTCCAACTCTTTTGTAGATAATAACGTATCATCTATATCGACAGCCACTTTGTATCTTTTATCTATTCCTTCTTTCAATCCTTTTAGTCTTTCTAATTCTTGTTTAATAAAACTAACTGTATCATTAATATAGACAACAATTTCATCTAAATCGCATATTAAAGATTTTTGAACTTCATCATTAGAAGATAACTCTCTATTAATATAGCTTAAAGTTCCGCTTTCTCCAAAAAGGCCAGATAAATCCAACTCATCTATTTGACAGCAAAAGTTTGGAATATCACTTTCTTCAGTTGGAAGTATTCCTAAATTATACTCTCTTGCTAACATCTTTTGTATCTTAATATCTTCTATATATCCAAACCAATTTTCATCATCATGAAAACTTCCATCTTTAAGTCTAAATCCATTTATTCCGTTTTCTTGAATCCGAAATATAGAATCAACATATGTTTTCCAATATTGATCAGCAATTAAATGTATCAAATATCCAAAGTAAAAAGGATTTGATAACTGATTATAGTATTTTATATAGAACTCCTCATAATTATTTGCTTGACCTTCTTTTATTCTAAAATCCCAAAAATGACTTAAATACTTATCTTTAAAACCAGGATTATCCACTACATTTCTCCAACAATCAGGGGATACTGTCCCAATTCTAAGCAAAGTTTCGTCCATCCCGTATTCCTTATTAATTTCTTTGGCAATTACTTCATGCACTCTCGCTGATGCCATAACATCACTCCTTAATTCTTAACACGCTTTCTAATAGCCTCGTTTATTTCTTCTAGAGTTATAGAACTCTCGCTAATATATCTTAATACCTCTTCTCTACTTAATTTTTCCCTTAATAAAGTTTGTTTAACATCTTGTAAATATTTCTTTCTATAATTGCATTTCACTAAAAATCCATTTTCATTTATAGTAAATTTAGGTAACGACAACCCAGAACCATTAGAACACTCTTTAATTCTCTCTATGCCAAGTCCCCAAAGAGTTGCAAACCCACATTTATAAAACGCATTAGCAATTCGTGGATTTGGAGGAATACTAGGATGAGAATTATATATCGTTTCTTTATTAATATCAGGGTTATATATAGATGAATTATATACAGTCACTTTATTTTTATAAACACTTATCTGTATAGGGTTTTGCGCATCATACGCTTTATGCATCAAAGCATTTAAAAGTATCTCTCTCATAACATCCTTAGGAACTTCATCACTTATGTATTTCCTATATAATAACTCCATAGTTTCTTCTAATTGAATTAATATTGAACCACTTACTTTATCACTTCTAGAAATTTTTCCATCATCAGTTATTTCACATATCGTAACAAAAGAATTATAAACCCATTCTTCGAGGTCTTTACCAAAAAGAAGTAATGCAGCATAAGACAATTCTTTTCCATGATATAACCTTAAATTTTTAAGAAGTGTCTCATCATCTACATTTACTTCTCTTTCAGTTAATTTACCATTCTCTAAACCTTTCTTCTTAAAATAATCTATTACATAAGTATCCAAATCACTAATAGAACTATAATGTCCAGAAACTTTCTCCCATCTAATACCAAGTCTCTTTAACATAAGCCTATCTAGTTCCATTCCCATTGCCTCGTAAGTATTACTTCCACTTCTTAAATAATATCTTCCTCTCAAACTAACTGGATAAGGATGTTTCTCAACTTTAATACATATATATTCTTTATTCTTCTTTCTTTTAATAGAAGTTTCTACAAGTATGCCTAAATAATCTTTAATTTTATGCGGAATCATATATACAAGTTCATCAGCATTCTTTAACCCAACCACCTTACCATTATCATCTACTCCAATATAAATAACTCCACCTGTAGTATTAGCAAAAGCACTTACCCACCTTAAATATTCATCTTTCCACATTTGCTTATACTCTACATTTTGATTTTCTCTCATAATCCCACCTACCCTGTAATTAAATTTTAACACATGAAGAGTTCATAATCAAAAGAAAAAGAGTGATACTCTCACTCTAAACAAACCATTATTTAGTCAATGATAAACTATTGCCATTATTTTCTTCTAATTGCCTTAATAGTTCGCTTTCTTCTTCTGTTAAACTATTAACATCCAATTTACTATTCAAAAATTCTAAAATTATTCTCATATTATATACTAATTCTCTATCACTACTGCAATATTTTTCTAAATTTTCTTTTATTTGCTCAATCTTTTGTTCTAATTTTAATATAACATCTTTTTCTAACTTTTTACAGTCCTTGAAATAGTCTACTTTTTGACATACACTAGCCACGACAATTGTACCTAATATTATCTCTAACACTACCGTTCCAAACAAAGACCAATTAAAATCTTCTTCAGTCACTTGCTGTGTAGTATCTGTCAAAGAATTATTAGCTTTATAACCGATACCAACCCCTACCATTATCATAATCGCAAGTACAGAAGCTGCTGTTCTCCTATTAATTTTCTTTATAAAATTGTCTAATAATGCTATATTTTCCTCTTTCTCTGATTCACAATAACTAAGATCACTTTCAAGTGTTTTTTCAGACTTACTATTATCAGCATATGATTTTTTATCCTTTTCTAATTGTACTCTAGCATTTTCTCTAATATCATCATTAGAATATACTTGTGTCACTTCATAGATAACATCTTTTGAAAATACACTACCTTGAGTATCAATAATAGCTTGAGACATAAAGAGCTTTAATGCACTTAGTACTTTATCATCCACTAATTTAGAGTCTTCAATAAATTTTAAGTCTTCCATAATACAATCATTTATTAAATGCATAAAACTTGGCATTTCCATTAGTTTCTCAAAGATTAAATTATAACTATATGAATAAACCATTTCATATTTAATAATCTTATAAATTATTGAAAATATTTTTTTATAATAAGCCTTATCTATTTCAGGTTGTTCCTTATCTAAATTTAAATATCTTCTCTTTGATTCCAATACTTGGAACTTTTTCAAACATTTCAAAACTACACTTACATAATTACCTATATTTTTATCTATTGATTCTTCAGCATTTAATAGGTCTGTCCGTAAACTAAAAAAATCTAGATAAAACTTTAAAATAATGATATACTATAGATGCTTAGATATGAATAATAAGGATTGAAAGGTAACGTTTATAGGCCAACTCAGTTTATATCTAAGCAATATAAATCTTTATTTTGAGTTGGTCTATAAAGGTTATTTTGAATTATGAAAGTAAAAGAATATAAAGAAGAAGATTATCCAGTAATTTTTGGTGTAAAAAAAACATTTGAAATTATGGAAAAAATTGTGAATAACTCATATGATGAAGAACATAAAAACGGTGGAAGAAAAGACGGTC